>JBEKVF010000177.1:0-5697 GCA_049514295.1 Acidimicrobiales bacterium | reverse complement strand
TTAAGATCGAAGCTCGGTGACTTTGCCCGCTGCATCCGTCGTTGTCGGCATCGACAACGGGGCGACGTCCAACAACGCGACTGTTCTCGAGGATTCGGGCCGGTTCCTGGTCGGTGAGATGGTCGAGTCCCCAAGCCGGGTCAAAGAGGGAACCGAAGCAGCCTTGGATGCGCTGGAGGAGTCGTTAGTTCGGATCCTCGCTCTAACCGGGATCGAGCGCGCTCGGGTGCGCGCCGTCGGACTCGACAGCCCGGGTCCTGCGAGTGCCGAAGGCGTGATCTTCCGGCGGGGTTCGACCAACTTCGGACATCCGAGCTGGAACGGGTTCGACCTCCGTGCTCATCTGGAGCGCAGGCTAGGTCTCCCGGTCGTCTACAACAACGACGGCAACGCGGCCGCCCTCTATGCCCACCGCCTGCATTTCGGTGGGCACGGCCGCTCGCGTTCGTCGGTCTCCGCCATCGTCGGTACGGGACTCGGCGGTGGGATCGTGCATCGGGGTCGCGTTGTCAAGGGGGCGACGGGCGCAGCAGGTGAACTTGGCCACGTGCACAGTCCGAGGGCGGGGCTCCTGGAGCCTGATCAGCCCATTCCAAGGTGCAACTGTGGGTTCTTAGGAGATGTCGAAAGCGTCGCGTCACTGACGGGCATCGAGCTCAACCTTCTGCCGTACTGGTTGTCGCGCTACCCGGACCACGAGCTTGGATCGCTAACCCTTTCCGAGGCGGCTCGATCCGTGCGGGCCTACGGAGAGGCCGGGGATCCAATGGCCACCCGGATATTCGAGCAACAGGCGATGGCGTTGGGCCGGCTTTTCACCATTGCAGCGAACTTCTTGGACCCCGATGCTTATTTCATCGGTGGTGGGGTCGTGGAGGCCGGGGGCGCATTCAAAACGTGGTTCTTGCAAAAGGTCCGCGACAGCACGACCCTCCGCGAAGAGGAGGCAGCTGTTGCTGGTTTCGTGCTCGTGCCCGAGCTCGACATGGCCGGCGCACGCGGAGCCGCAATGGCCGCTCTCGACGCAGTCTTGGAAGCCTGAACGCCGACGGTTCCAGCCACTGCGAAGGCATCTGCGCACACCAAGTTCAGCCCTCAACACTCTACGAACCGCTCAGCTCTATATCGCTCATCTACGCACTGCCTCAATAACCCGACCGCCGGGACGGTGGGACACCCTGCGGCCTTCTAGGACGCCCCTACGGGCAGGACGTGGCCGTGACCCGTGTGAATCGGATGCGGCGCTGAGGTCGCGCCTATTCCATGACCGAGCGGCCAGGGACGGATTACTTGTTGATGTGAGTCGCGATTCGTGTCGCCTCGATGCCGATCTCACGAAGCATCCCTGCGGGCGAGACGTACATCCCGCAGAAGTAGAGGCCCCCGAGCGCTGTGGGCGCACCGGATACCATCGGCGTCCCCAAGCTGTCACAGACGGCTTCCCAGCCGACGAGGAGGTCTCCGATGGAGGCTCGGTATCCGGTGGCCAGGACCACGGCGTCGAGGGTGACCTGTGAGCCATTCGAGAAGACGACACCGTCCTCGGTGAAACGGTCAAGATCCCCATGGACGGCGATGCGGCCTTGCTTGATCTGATCCATGGTGCCGATGTCAAGCAATGGAACATGGTGGTCGCGGGCCATTTGGGTATTCGGCCCGTACGGCAGCTTCTTCAGGCCCACCTTCGTCACATCGCCGACCGTGCTCCGGACCATCGGCCAAGCCAACGCGTCTGCGACGCGCGTCGGTAGACGCCGCATCACGATCCCGAGAGGCAACACCGGCACCATGCCGAAGATGTCACGAGGTAGGACGTTGACCGGTGAACGCACGGCGAGATGGACCTCGGCTCCCACGTTCGACGAGATCCAACGCCTGTTCGCAAGCCGAGTTCCCAAAACCGACCACGAGAACGGGCCGATCTTTCCATGGGTCTCCATTGCGGTACTTGCTCGAGTGGAGAACGTCACCTCGGTACTGATCCATTCCCGGCCATGTTGGGCGCACCGGGACTCTCGCGCGACCTGTTGCGATCACCACGTTGGCGGACCGCCAAGTCCCCTTGCTCGTAGTCGTTTCCCACGTCCCGTCCAGCCGCTCCACTCGATGCACTGTCTCACCGAAGTGCGGCCGGAGGGCGAAGTGCTCCTGGTAGAGCTCCAAGTACTCGACAACCTGATCTCGAGCGGGATAACGCGGCCAACTCTTGGGCGTTGGCAGGCCGGGCAATGCCGAGAAGCCCTTCGGAGTATGCAGATGCAGACGGTCGTAGTGCCGGCGCCACGATACCGCAACGACGTCCTCGGCTTCTACGATCTCGAACTCCCGGCCCCGCCTGAGAAGCTCAGCCGCAGTCGCCAGACCAGCAGCGGAAGCCCCGATTACCAGAGTCTCGGTAGCTCCTCTCATCTTCTGAAACTAATGCTCTCGCGCGTAAATCATTGTGACTTACGCGACTCGGAGGGGCTTGCCGTCATAGGTCCAGCGGAACGGTGTTGCCCGGCGGTTGTAGTCGTTGATGAAGGCGATGACCTTGTCGGCCAGGTCGTCGAGTGAGTCGAATTCACCACGGCGCAGCAGCCGACGTTCGAGTATCGAGAAGAAGAGCTCGACCTGGTTGAGCCAGCTGGCATGGGTGGGTGTGTGATGGATGTGGACCCGGGGATTGGCCTCTAAGAATTCGGTGACCTTGGCCGTCTTGTGGGCGGCGAAGTTGTCGGCGATGCAATGGAGATCGAGGTGCGGCGGGGTCTGGGTGACCAGGTCGCCCAAGAAGGTGACGAAGTTGTCGCTCCGAGTCGAGTCCGTGACCCATCCGGCCATTGTGCCCTCATGGACGCTGAGCGCGGCGAAGAGCACGGCGGTGCCATGGCGCTTGTACTCAAACTCCCGCCTGGTCCGCTTGCCCGGAATCGCCGGTTTGGTCGGGTTGATCCGTGACTTGGCCTGCATGCCCGACTTCTCGTCGACCGACCAGACCACGGCATTTTGCGGCGGATTGAGGTACAGGCCGCAGACATCTGCGGCCTTGGCCCAAAAGTCCGGGTCATGGCTGGTCATCCACGACTCGACCTGCCAGGGCTTGAGGTCGAGGGCCTTACAGATCCGCCAGGCCTGCGAAGCCGAGATGTGCACGCCGTGCTCGGCCATGGCCGTCGCGAGACTCTCCATCGTCCAGCGGGTCGATCCTGCCGGAGGGTCCTCGGTGACCAACTTGACCAAGAGCAACACGTCGTCGTGGTCATAGATCACCGGGCGGCCCGGACGCTCCTCGTCTGCTAACCCGGCCAGCCCGTATTCCTCATAACGGGCCCGCCACATCCCCACCTGGTTGTAGTGCAGATCGACCACCTCACCGATCGCCCGATTGGACTCGCCGTCGGCCATCAGCAGGATCATGCGCGCCCGCTTGGCCGCCCGAGCTTCAATGGTGTTGGACCGCACACGCGCTTCGAGTTCGGCCCGGTCACCCCGACGAAGTTTGAGTGGAGGAAGTCGCATCCCTCCATGAAAACACATCAGTGTTATTATCGCGAGGATCCACTAGCAAGTGCAGTTCCAGATGGAGGGGTGCCCCCGTTCGCCGGTTATACAGGTGATCCACCTCCTGGGATAGGCATCCGGGGGAACCTCCTCGGGTGCAAACCCGACCAGGAGGTGTGCGGTGAAGTGGAGTCCGTCATTCGAGTGTCACGTCCGTCCCGACGGTGAACACGTCTATCGGATCGGCCACCAGCTGATCGACGAGTTCCTCGAGTTCGTCGTCGGACGGGCCCGTCCGAACACGGTGCGGGCCTATGCCCACGACCTGAGCGTCTTCTTCAGCGTGGTGGCCAAGGAACCCGTCGAGGTCAGGCCCAAAGACGTCATGGCCTTCGTCACCGCGCAACGCCGTCCCAAGCCCGGAGCCGAGAACGTGGTGCGCATCGACGGCTCGGCCGGGCTGTCGGCGGCGACGATCAAGCGCAGGCTGGCTGCGGTCTCGAGCTTCTATGGCTACCTGATCACCCGCGACGACGTGGCGGTGACGACCAACCCGGAGCCCCGGGGCATCGCCACCCGTCAGAGTCGGTCGCGCGGCGGTCGGGGCCTGCCCCTTGTCCGCGGCGTGCGCCGGCTGCCCAGGATCCTCGAGGTCGACGAGGTCGACGCGCTCATGGGAGCGCTGCGCACCGAGCGGGACCGGGCCATGACCCAGGCCATGGTGCTCGGCGGTCTGCGGCGTTGCGAGGTGCTCGGTCTCCGCTTGGGCGATCTGCGCCTCGGCGAGTGGCGGGTGCTGATCAGAGAAGGCAAGGGCGGACACGAGCGTCTGGTGCCACTCTCGCCCACCTTCTTCGCCACGGTGGCGCGCTACATGGACCACGAGCGACCAGAGGAGACGACGAGCGACGCGCTCTTCGTCGCCCTCAAAGGAGCGCGTCGCTCCCAGCCGCTCTCGGTGCCCGGCCTCGACCAGATCATCCGTGCCGCCCGGGTGCGGGCCGGCCTCAGCCACGGCACCTGCCACGAGCTGCGCCACACCTGCTTCACCCGGCTCCGCGAGGCGGACATGGCCATCGAGGCCATCCAGGCCCAGGCCGGACACCGCTCGATCACCTCGACCCGGGTCTATCTCCACCTCAGTGTCGACTGGCTGGCCGACGAGTACAGACGGGCCATAGAAGCCATCGAGGCCCAGGCGCTGGTGGGGGTGGCCCAATGAACGCGCTGGCGCACGCGCAACGGCTTGAGCCACAGCGTCGAGGCGGCGGGACCCCCGAGGTCACGTGGGCCCAAATTGCCGCCAGAGCACCGGCCATGGTGGCCACCATGGCCTCCTACCTGGACCAACTCGAAGTCTCGGCCCGTCCGAGCACCGTCGAAGCGACCGAGCTGGCGCTGCGGCTCTTCGCCCATCGGGTCACCGAGGCCGATCCGGGCTGCACGTCGGTGGCCGGCATCGGACGGGCCCACATCGAGGACTTCAAGCGCTGGCTGGCAGCACGTCGAGGAAGGACTGGCAAGCCCTTGGCCACGATCACGATCCGGCATCGGCTCAGCTCCGTTCGCACCTTCTTCGAGCGGATCATGGAGTGGGACTACGACGACGCCCCGGCTCGCCTGTTCATCTACATGAGCGACTTCCCCGCCCTCGACGAGCCGCTGCCAAAGTTCTTGGACGACCCCACCGCAGCCAAGTTCATGGTCGCCCTGGCGCAGGATCCCAATCCGCGCCGTCGTCTCATGGTCGAGCTCTTGGCCCGCACCGGGATGCGGGTCGGCGAACTCTCCGGACTCGAAGACGACGCCATGGTGCGCAAAGGCGACGGTCATCGCCTCCGCATCCCCATCGGCAAGCTGCACGACGATCGCTACGTGCCCCTGCTCCCGATGCTGGTCGACCTCATCGACGAGTACAAGGCCGTGCGCGGACGCTCACGCTCGGGCCACCTCCTCGAGCGCGACGACGGACAGCCCTTCGACCGGCGCACCATCCACCGCTACGTGGCCAGCGTCGCCAAGGGGGCAGGCGTCGGCCACGTCCATCCCCACCAGCTGCGCCACACGTTGGCCACTCAGTCCATCAACCGGGGCATGAGCCTCGAAGCGATCGCCGCCTTGCTCGGGCACCGCTCCATGGACATGACGCTGACCTACGCCCGCATCTCGGATGGGACCGTCGCCGACGCGTACTTCAAGGTGACCGAAGCGGTC
>JBEKVF010000176.1:0-5698 GCA_049514295.1 Acidimicrobiales bacterium | reverse complement strand
GGCTCGGCCGGAGGTACTGCCCGATGGTGACGATGGAGACGCCGACGCCGCGCAGGTCGGCCATGGTGGCGAGCACCTCGTCCTCCCGCTCACCCAGTCCGACCATCAGACCGGACTTGGTGACCAGTCCGGCGCGGGCGGCGCGGGCGAGCACGGCCAGGCTGCGTGCGTATCCCGCCGAGGGCCGTACCGCCCGCTGGAGGCGGGCCACCGTCTCGATGTTGTGATTCAGCACGTCGGGCCGGGCCTCGAAGATGGTGTCGAGGGAGGCGGCGTCGCCCCGGCAGTCGGAGATGAGCACTTCGATCGTCGTCGCCGGGTTACGGTCCCTGATGGCGGTGATCGTCCGCGCCATGGCGCCCGCTCCCCCGTCGGCCAGGTCGTCACGGGCCACGCACGTCACCACCGCGTGGCCGAGTCCCATCCGCTCGACCGCGGCGGCGACCCGCTCGGGCTCGTCGGGCGACAGCGGCAGCGGGTGGCGCGTGTCCACCTGGCAGAAGCCGCAGGCTCGCGTGCAGCGCTCGCCGTTGATCATGAAGGTCGCCGTGCCGTCCGCCCAGCACTCATAGATGTTCGGGCACCCGGCTTCCTCGCACACCGTGACGAGGCCGAGGTCGTGGATGGTCGACCCAAGCTGGCGATAGCCCTTGCCGATGCGTACCGGAACCCGCACCCAGGGCGGCTTGCGCTCCGCGATGTCGAGGCCCTCCTCCGGCGCCACCCCGGCCTGGCGCAGGCGGCGGAGCAGAGGGCGCTCGCCCGCGGCGGGCGACGCTGAGACCCCGGCGGGGCCGGTCACGACGTCGTGGCGCTCCACGCCGCCGTCGGCAAACACCGGCACCGCCCGGGCGACGAAGGCCTCGACGACCTCGTCCATCGCCACGTCGATCCCCTCCGCCCGCAGCGAGGTCACCCCGCGGTCCGCGATGCCGCATGGCACGATGTGCCCGAACATTGCGAGGTCGGAGGTGACGTTGAGGGCAACGCCGTGGAGCGTGCGGCGGCGCCCCGGACCGACCCGCAGCATCCGCACCCCGATGGCCGCGATCTTCCTCGGGCTGGGCCCGTCGCCGTCGATCCAGACACCGGGGTACTCGTCCACACTGGTCGCACCCGGCAGTCCAAGATCGGCCAGCGTGTCGATCACGATCTGCTCCAGGCGGTGCACATGCAGCGGACCCGAGGCCGGGTCGTCGGGCACGCTGACGATCGGGTAGGCGACCAGCTGGCCCGGCCCGTGGTACGTGACGTCCCCGCCGCGGTCCGTGCGCTCCAGGGTGGCGCCGACTGACGCGGGGTCGACCAGCACGTGACGCTCGTCCGCGTGGGCACCGAGCGTGTAGGTGTGAGGGTGCTCGAGGAGCAGGAGGTAGTCGTCTGCCGCCTCCGTGGCGAGCGCGTGCTGCAACGCGTACGCCTCGTGGTACGGGACCGTCCCGAGCGACCGGATGCGCAGCACCGGCGCCGTCCTCAGAGCTCTGCGGCCCAGTCGCGGCTGCTCAGGAGCTCCGAGATCCGCGCCAGGAACAAGGACACGTACGCCCCGTCGACCGCCCGGTGGTCCCAGCTCACGCCGAGGACGCCGGTGGAGTGGATGGCGATCGACTCCGATCCGTCGGGCTGGGTCACCACCACCGGCCGGCGGGCAATGCCGTCGGTGGCCAGGATCGCGACCTGCGGCTGGTTGATGATCGGGACGGTGAAGTAGGTGCCGAAGGGGCCGTCGTTGGTGATGGAGAACGTGCCCCCGGCGATGTCGTCGGCGTTGAGTTGGCGGCCCCGCGCCCGTTCCGCCAGGTCACGGATGCGCCGCGCCACACCGCGCAGCGTGACCTCCTCGGCGCGGTGGATGACCGGCACGATCAGGCCCTCGTGGGACAGGTCCACCGCGATCCCGAGGTTGACCTCGGAGTGCACGAGCAGCGAGTCGTCGACCACCGACGCGTTGAGCAGCGGGAAGTCGCGCAGCGCCTCCACCGCCGCCCGGGCGACGAACGGCAGGTACGTCAGCGTGAACCCTTCCTCGGCCTTGAAGCGCTCGCCCCAGGCGGCGCGCACGCGCTCGACGGCCTCGAAGTCGACCTCGTTGGCGATGAAGGCATGGGGCGAGGTCGCCTTCGACCGCACCATGTGCTCGGCGGTGCGGCGCCGCATGTTGGAGAAGGGGACGAGCTGATCCCCGGCGCGGCGGAACGACGCCATGGAGACTCCTGGTGCCGGCGGCGTGCTGGCCACCGGCATCGCCGGCGCGGCGGGCGTGACCTGTGCCGCGGGCGCCGACGGAGCCGCGGGCGCCGATGGTGCCGCGGGCGCGGGTGTGGGTGTGGGCGTCTGGGCCGCCGAACGGCGGGACTCGACCACCCGCAGCGCGTCCTCCCGCGTGATGCGCCCGCCGGCTCCGGTCCCCGTCACCTCCGACTCGCTGATGCCGTTCTCGGCCAGGAGCTTGCGCACGATCGGTGACAGCAGGAGGGGCTCCGAGCCATTGCCATCGGCGGTCCCCGCGGCCGGTGCGGGCGCGGGCGTCTCCGCCGGTGCCGGTGCCGACGCCGGTGCCGATGCCGGAGGTGGTGGTGGTGGTGGTGGAGGAGGTGGAGGTGGGGGCGCTGCCGCGGCGGGCTCGGGCTGCGGCGCCGGTGGCTCCGCCGTGCCGGCCGCGGGCGTGCCGGCGGCGGACGTTCCCGCGCCGTCGCCGATCACGGCGAGCCTGACACCCACCTCGACCGTCTCGCCCTCGGGGACGAGGATCTCGGTCAGGACGCCTGCCGCGGGAGAGGGCACCTCGGAGTCGACCTTGTCGGTCGAGACCTCGAAGAGCGGCTCGTCGCGCTCGACCGGGTCCCCTATGGACTTCATCCAGCGGGTGATCGTGCCCTCGGTCACGGTCTCGCCGAGTTGCGGCATCATGACGTCAGCCAACGTGCAGTCCCCTTCCAGTGAGCGCGAGCATTGTCTCGCCGAACGTCTCGGAGAGCGAGGGGTGCGGCTGAATGAACTGGGCCACCTCTTCAGGAAAGGCCTCCCAGTTGACCGCCAGGTAGCCGGCGCCGAGCTGCTCGGTCACCCACGGGCCGGCCATGTGCACACCCAGGACTCTCCCCGCCGACCCGTCGGGCCGGCGTTCGGCAATGATTTTCACGACCCCCTCGGTGTCCCCGATGATCTGGGCGCGGCTGTTGCCGCCGAACGGGTCCTTCTTGGTCACCACGTCGATCCCGGCGGCCTTGGCCTGAGCCTCGGTCAGGCCGCAGAAGGCGACCTCGGGGTGGCAGTAGATGGCCCAGGGCACCTTGGCGTTGTCCACCGGCACCACCGGCTCGCCCAGCATGCCCTTGACCGCGACGATGGCCTCGGCGAACCCGACGTGGGCCAGCTGCGGCGTGTTCGCCACGACGTCACCCACGGCCCACACGCCCGCCTCGCCGGTGCGCTGGTACTCGTCCGCGACCACGAAGCCACGCTCGTCGATGGTGACGGCGACCCCGTCCGCCACCAACCCTTCGGTGCGGGGACGCCGGCCGACCGAGACCACGATGGCCTCGACGTCCCAGCTCTGGTCCCCTGCCCGCACGGTAGTGACGTTCCCGTCCTTGGCCGGCGTGTGGCCCTCGACCGCCGTGCCCGTGAAGATGTCGATGCCGCGCTTCTTGAACGACCGCGCCACCAGGCGGATGATGTCGTCGTCGCAGCCGGTGAGGATGGTGTCGAGCGCCTCGACGATGGTCACCTTGGTGCCGAGGTCCGCCAGGAGCGACGCGAACTCGCACCCGATGACGCCGCCGCCGATGACGGCCGCCGAGGCCGGCAGCTCCTTGAGGTCGAGAAATTCGTCCGACGTCATGACCCAGCGCCCGTCGACCTCGAACCCGGGCAGCGTCCGCGGCACCGAGCCGGCCGCCAGGACGACGTTGCGGCCGACCACGACGCGGCCGGCATCCTCCCCGTCGGTCACCTCGACGTGACGGCCACTCTTGAGGGTCCCCGTCCCGGTGAGGATCGTGACCTTGCGCCCCTTGAGCAGGCCGGACAGGCCCTTGAACAGCTTGTCGACCACGCTGTTCTTGCGATCCTGGCTCCTCGAGAAGTCCACGGACACATCCGCCACGTCGATGCCGAACTCCTTGGAGTCCCCGATCGTCCGGCGGACCGCGGCGGTCTCGAGGAACTCCTTGGCCGGGATGCAGCCGCGGTGCAGGCAGGTCCCGCCGACCTTGTCCCGCTCGACGATGGCCACAGACAGGCCGGCCGCGGCGGCGTAGAGCGCCGTGGCGTACCCGCCCGGCCCGCCGCCGACCACGACGACGTCGAACTCTTCCTCGGTGCCCATCGCCCGTCCTCTTCCTGTGTGCTCACGAGGTTCGTCCGGCGCGCTCGGCCTCCCCGAAACTTCCCGATCGCACCGGCCGGAGTCCTCTCCGCGCTCCGCGCGTGCTACCCAGGCAGCCTACCGTTCGCACCGCGGCACCAAGGCCGGTGACGGCGTCGGCTACCCGCTCGTGCCGGTGCCTGCATCGGCCGCCAGGGTGGCCAGCTCGTCCACCCGGTCGTTCCAGCGGTCACCGGAGTGACCCTTGACCCAGCGGAATCTGACGTCGACGTCAGTCGCGAGCGCGAGCTCAATGAGCGGCTCCCACAGGTCGCGGTTCGCGACCGGCTTGTTCTGCGAGTTCTTCCAGTTGCGGCGCTGCCATCCCCTCCACCAGCCGTCCGTGAAGCACTTGACGACGTAGGTGGAGTCGCTGACCACCTGTATCGCGGCGGGCGTCTCGGGGGTCAGGGCCCGGAGGGCCTCGAGTGCCGCGGTGATCTCCATGCGCTGATTGGTGGTGTGGGCCTCGGCGCCGCTGGCGTAACGCCCCTCAGGTACGGCCCACGCCCACCCGCCCGGGCCCGGGTTCCCCCGGCACGCGCCGTCGGTGTACACGATGACCGGGGCACCGTCGCGACGCATGCCAAATGTGTAACAGGCGCGACCAGTGGTCGTGGTGCTCCCCTCCCTGCCGGTACCGTGGAGAAATGCTGTTCGACGGGATCAGTCACCAGGTTCCCGACACGGACCCCGGGGAGACCGAGGAGTGGCTCGAGTCCTTCGACGCCATCGTCGACGCCCGGGGGCGGTCCAGGGCGCGCTACCTGCTCATGAAGCTGCTGGAGCGGGCACGCACGAAACAGGTCGACTTCCCGGCCACGGTCTCCACGCCCTACGTCAACACGATCCCGGCCGACGCGGAACCGTGGTTCCCCGGCGACGAGTACCAGGAGCGCCGCATCCGCGCCTACATCAGGTGGAACGCCGCCGCCATGGTGATACGGGCCAACACGCGCACCGAGGGCGTCGGCGGGCACCTGTCCACCTACGCCAGCTCGGCGGCGCTCTACGAGGTCGGCTTCAACCACTTCTTCCGGGGCAAGGCCGACGGCGGCTTCGGGGACCAGGTCTTCTTCCAGGGGCACGCGGCGCCCGGAATTTACGCGCGGGCCTACGTGGAGGGGCGCCTGAGCGAGGCGGAGCTCGATAACTACCGCCACGAGGTCGGCGGCGACGGCCTCCCCAGCTACCCCCACCCCCGGTCGCTGCCCCACGTCTGGGAGTTCCCGACGGTGTCCCTGGGGCGAGGGCCGATCTCGGCCATCGACCCGGCGCCCGGGCCCCCGTACCTGAACCTGCGCCGCCGCGTCGACCCCACCGCCAGCA
>JBEKVF010000175.1:0-5723 GCA_049514295.1 Acidimicrobiales bacterium | reverse complement strand
TGGGACTGACCAGCGAGGAAGAGCAGGCCATCGGTCCCCGCCCCACCGGGCGCGGTGTCCTCGGGACGTTGATTGCGGACGACAAGCCCCTCCGCCTGGCCAACATCGCCGACAGCCCGGACAGCTTCGGCATCCCGGCTCACCACCCGACCATGAGCTCGTTCCTCGGTGTCCCGGTCCGGGTGCACGGCGAGGTCTACGGGAACCTGTACCTGACCAACAAGACGACGGCGGAGGAGTTCTCCGAGGACGACGAGGAGCTGGTCCTCGCCTTGGCGATGGCGGCCGGCATCGCCATCGAGAACGCGCGCCTCCACGGCCTCGTGCGGGATCGTGCGCTGACTGAGGACCGCGACCGCCTCGCCCGCGACCTCCATGACTCGGTAATCCAACGACTGTTTGCGATCGGGCTCTCGCTGCAGGGCACGGCCCGGCTGGTCGAGAGGCCAGAGGCGGTCATGCGCATCGGGGAAGCCATCGACAAGCTCGACGAGACGATCCGCCAGCTCCGCACGGCCATCTTCGACATTGAGCTGACCATCAACAAGGAGGGCCTGCACCCCAAGGTCCTCGACCTCGTGCACGAGCTACGGCCGGTGCTCGGGCTCCATCCCCAGGTCTCCTTCAGCGGCCCGGTCGACAAGGTGGTCACCGGCCAGCTCTCCGAAGAGGTACTCGCAGTCCTCCGGGAGGCGCTCACCAACGTGGGCAAGCACGCCCGCGCGAACCAGGTGGTCATCACGATCGCCGCCGGCGAGGAGCTGCGCCTCGTCGTCGCCGACGACGGGGACGGCATGGGCGACGCCACCTCCGCGGGCCTCGGCCTCAGGAACCTCCGCCAGCGCGCCGAGCGCCTGGGCGGCAGCGTGGAGCTCGGCACGTCCCGGGAGGGTGGCACCCGGCTGACGTGGCACGTGCCGCTCGGTTCTCTCGAGGCTGGCGCAGGCCTGGCTGTCTGACGGCGGGCCACGACGGCGTCGTTGCGGTAATTGCGGGCAAGTAGTTCAAAAGGACCTTGCCCCAGAGCAGCCTTCGGTTCATTGTTGAACTGGAACGAAAAGGCAAACCTCCCGTGAGGGGGGGACGCAAAGCTACGGGACTCATGGAGTCAGCCGGGCCGCCGAATCTGCAATGAGCGCTCTGCTTGTCGCCCCGCGGCCCGATCTCTTCGGGTTCGGGGGGGAAGACATGCGGGAAACCCGAGGGCGGCGGGCAGTACCACTCGTGGTTGCACGAGGCTTGGCGCTCCTCGGGTTGGTCTGTGCGTTGGGCTCGGGTCTGGCCCTCGCATCATCGGCTGGCGCCGGTGCAGCGGTGCGCACGACCGGATACGGCGGGGGCCAGATGATGGCCGCCGATCCGAACGGTGGCTACTGGACGGCCAGTGCGACGGGCGCGATCACTCCCCACGACGGGGCCCCGGCGTTGGGGTCCCCGGCGCTTTCGGGGCTCACGTTGGCCCGACCCATCGTCGGCATGGCACCCACCCCGGGCGGCGGCGGCTACTGGCTCGTCGCATCCGACGGGGGCGTCTTCAATTACGGCGGTGCCGCGTTCCACGGCTCCACGGGGGCCATCCGCCTCAACCGGCCCATCGTCGGCATGGCACCCACCCCCGACGGCGGCGGCTACTGGCTCGTCGCCTCCGACGGCGGCATCTTCAGCTTCGGCGACGCCGCGTTCCACGGCTCCACGGGGGCCATCCGCCTGAACCGGGCCATCGTCGGCATGGCAGCCACCCCCGACGGCCGCGGCTACTGGCTCGTCGCCTCCGACGGCGGCATCTTCAGCTTCGGCGACGCCGGGTACTTCGGTTCGACCGGCGCCCTCCACCTCAACGAGCCCATCATCGGCATGGCACCCACCCCCGACGGCGGCGGCTACTGGCTCGTCGCCTCCGACGGCGGCGTCTTCACGTTCGGTGACGCCGGGTACTACGGATCGACGGCGGGGACCGGCGTGAGCGCCCTCGGCATCGTCATCGACCCGCCCACTGCGGGCTACGCCCTGGTGGGGTCCGATGGCTCGGCGACCTTCTTCGGGTCGCCGTCCGCGGCCCCGACCACGCCCCCCCCGACCACGCCCCCCCCGACCGACGCTCCTCTGCAGGGCGTATATGTCGGCGCCGCGGACCCAACAGGGATAGCGTCCTTCGCCAGGACGACGGAGACATCGCCGACCATCGCGTCCGACTACCTGCCGATGAACGACGGATGGACCGGGATGGACGGTGCCGGCGGGAGCCTCAACTGGTTGGTCGAGCCCTGGGACGGGAGCGGCTACACCCTGTCACTGGGAGTGCCGATGATCCCGGACAACTCGAGCGGGACTGCGGTCGGCACCTTGGCCCAGGGCGCAACTGGGGCGTACAACTCCTACTTCGTCACTCTCGCTCAGACGCTGGTGGCCGGCGGTGCCTCGCATGCCTACCTGCGCATCGGCTGGGAGTTCGACGGATCGTGGTTCCCCTGGAGCGCCACGTCATCCGGCGCCGAGGCCAGCTATGCCTCGTACTTCCAGCAGATCGTGACGGCCATGCGGTCCGTGCCTGGTGAGGCGTTCCAATTCGTGTGGAACCCCGACGCCGGGGCCTTCACGGAGTCGGGGTACTCGGTGCAAGCCGCCTACCCCGGCAACGCCTACGTCAACGTCATCGGCCTCGATGCCTATGACCAGACGTGGGCCACGCTGCAGACTCCGGCCAACGCCTGGTCCTCCACCCTGTTGCCGGCGCTGACGGCGGCGCAGAAGTTCGCCTCCTCATTGGGCAAGCCGCTCGCGTTGCCGGAATGGGGCGTCATCATCCGCAGCGACGGCCACGGGCTCGGTGACGACCCGTACTACATCAATCACATGATCTCGTGGATGGAAACCGCCACCAATGACGTGGCCTACGAGTCCTACTTCGACTACGACGCCAGCGGGCTCAACTCGCAGATCACCGGGGGGTCGTTCCCCAACAGCCTGGCGGCGTTCACCGCCGATCTGGGCTGACCCTCCCGGACCGCCCGGCAGGGGCACGGCACCGTCGCCGTGCGCTACCAGGAGACTGTGTGCGGACTGTCGTCCTCGAACGTGGTGCCCCCGACATGCCACGTGACGGGCAGGATCCGTGCACTGGGGACCACGCTCAGCGAGCCGTGCGCCTGGGGGAGCACGAAATGGAACGTGATGCTCTGCGTCGCGCCGGCCGCGATGTCGACCGTGGCCCCGACGAGCGGGTGGGGCCCTCGGTGCCGTTGGTCACGACAGAGCGCGCTGCCGGCGATGAGAGGTGGCGCACATCCCCGGGGAAGTTGACGGTAGCGATGCCGACGTACTCGCCGTAGTGCGTGCCGAGACCCGGATAGGGACCTGCGATGAAGGGCGACTGTCCCGGTGGAGTGTGGTTGAAGAGCGTCATGGTCAGGCGTCCGTCGGTCAGCCCGGCCCGGGGTGTGAGCTGGAGGGAGGACGTGACAGTGAGGTACTGGTCCAACTTGTTCGCGCCCCTGTTGATCACGTCGGCCATGAGGGATGTCGGCGTGAGCTCGCCGGACACCCCGACGGCGCGCCAGATGGCCTCCGTATGCGGGTCAGCGGACCAGAGGAGCATGTGGCGCCCGGCGGCGGCGGCCGAGAGTGCGTTCACCATCGTGCGCAGACCGAAGGGCCGGTCCTCGAGTGCATGCAAGGTGGCGCAGGCCAGCGTCGAAAGCTGGTCGACCCGGTTCGTCGTGTCGGAGCCGTAGCTCTCCCCGGCGTACTGGTCGTGCAGCAGCAGCTGGTCGACCGTGCCGGCCGTGACGACCATGCCGCTGTCAGTGGTCACCGGTCTGGTGACGGTGAGGAGCTCCTGGAGGCCCCGGATGTCGAGTGCCAGGACCCCGTCGACACCATGGCCCGTGTTGGCCTGCCACATGCGGGCGGCGAGTGGACCGGTGACGTCGAACTGCGGCGTGAGCCCGAGGTTCCGTCAATCGACACCGGGGAGGAGCCAGCCCCAGCGTGCCTCGAGGTCGCCGCCCACCGTCACGGCACCGCGGGGGAGGATCAGGGACGAAGTGGGAACCATGCCCGAGAGATGGAGCTCGCCGTCGCCCGTGGTCAGGATCCCGGCCTCGAGGAAGGCACCCGAGCCCGACCGCATCTCGGCGTTGTTCCCGGTCAAAAGCAGGTAGGTCCCGGGCCCCTGCAGGATTGCCGCGGCCGTGGTGGCGGCCGCGGAGGTCCGCGCCAGGTTGGTCCGCACTTGTGTGAGGCCGTTGAGGAAGGTGCTCCGTTCGTGCGCCACGGGGCCGATGAGACCCTGATCGGGACCCAGGTCGACCCCGGACAGGGCGAGGTGAGTGGCCGATGCGAGCGCGGCAAGCTGTCGCAAGGCCGCCACGCGGTCCGGCCCCGCCGTGTGGGGGAGGCGGAGCAGCGCTTGGGACCGGCCGACCGTCGTCACCCCGGTGCGGCGACCTGCTCGGCCGCCCCCGACAGGTCCTGCACGGAGCGCAGCTGGCGCCGCGCTACCGGGAGGACGTCCACCGGCTAGAGCAGGGGAGACGACAGCAGGCCGTGCGCGGTGCTGAATCTCGCTTCGGCAGCGCGGAGGGGCCCGACCGGCGCGCCGGACAGGACGTCGTCGGCCGAGAGGCCTAGCCGGGCCGTCTGAATCGCCGCCTCACCCTGATGGATGTGCTGGGCGGCCACCGCCCAGATCGCCACGAGCACCCCGACGGCGGCTGCGATCTTCCACCGCGTGGTGAAGCGACGACGCACCGGCGTGCTGCTCGGCGCGGACCGGGTCGGGAGCTGCGCCTCGGCGCTCGGTCCTCCCGGGTCGCCTAGTTCTTCACCGGGGGGGAGCGTACTGCCGGGCCCTGGGAGCCGACCGGCACCCTCGCGCCCGCCGGTCGGAAATTCCTGAGCCATCCCTCAATGGCGGGGCCCCGAAGCGCCGAATTGTCACGTCATTGTGTCGTCCCGCGGCGGGTTTATGACCTTTGGCACTGCCCGCCGACCGGATTCCCTGGAATGATGATCACGGCGGCTGAGTGTCTTGGCGAGTATCTTCGTTCAGGGGTACGCGGCTCTTTGGATCGAGCGCTCGTGGAGCGGAAGAGGTGGAGGAGATCAAGATGAAGAGGACCAAGGCACGACGACTGCTTTCCGCCGCATGTGGCCCCGCCCTGGGTGTCCTACTCGCGGTGCCCGTGGGAGGGCTCCTGGCCGGAGCCGCCGGAGCGGACGGTTGCTACACGGGTTGCACGTCCCCGGCGACCGGCATCACGACCTCATCGGGGAGCAAGCCCACCACGCCGTCCAGCGCCGGGGTGACGACCTCACCGAGCGGACTGGCTTTCACCGGAGCTGACATCGAAGAGATGGCGCTCATCGGTGTGGCGGCTATCGGCGTCGGTGCCGTGCTCGTCCGCAGTCGTCGCCGTACCGCCTGATCCCCGAAGTTCTCGGCGAGAGGAGAGCAGCGGATGTCGGCGGTGACAATTGGCAGTGACCTGCAGCATTGGCAGTGGGCTAAGCCGGAGTCGGCCGAAGGCTCGCGGCGTCGACTCATCGCCCACACCAGCGGCGAGGCGGTGGCGGGGACGGACCTCCTGGTCCTGGTGGTCGCCGTCGTGCTCTTCGCACCCAGTGTGTTGCGGTGGTCGGTCGCCGTCTTCGTCCTCGGGGTGCTTGCGGTGTGCGCGTTGCGGGGTCAGTACGCATCACGTATCACGCTGAGCGTGAGCAAG
>JBEKVF010000174.1:0-5736 GCA_049514295.1 Acidimicrobiales bacterium | reverse complement strand
CGAGCGCCGAGCGGGCCCGCACGTTGCGCAAGCCACCGGTCTTCGTCCTCGGTGCCGCCACCTGCACGGACCACATGGGGATCAGCCAGATGCCGGACCTCACCACGACGCCCGGCGTCGTATCGGGCGCCCACGCGTTCGCCATGGCGGGCCTGACCGCCTCCGACGTGGACGTGCTCATGGGCTACGACAGCTTCACCATCACCGCGCTGCTCCACCTCGAGGATCTCGGCTTCTGTGCCAAGGGCGAGGGCGGCCCATTCGCCGCCGAGGGCTCGCTCGGTCCCGGGGGCGGCCCGCTGGCCATGAACACCAACGGCGGCGGACTGTCGTTCACCCATCCGGGCATGTACGGCATGTTCCTCATCACCGAGGCGGTGCGCCAACTGCGCGGGGAGTGCGGCGACCGCCAGGTCGAGGGTGCCGACGTGGCGGTGGCCCACGGCTCGGGCATGCTCCTCTCGGTGATGTCGACAGCGGTGCTCGGCACCGAGGCCACGCTGTGACGACCGCCCGCGACGACACCCCGACCCGCTTTGAGCCACCGGTCGGCGCCGAGAGTGGTCCCTTCTGGGACGCGACCCGCGAGGGGCGGCTCCTCGTCCAGTGGTGCACGGCCTGTGACCGCGGCGTGTTCTACCCGCGCGCGTTCTGCCCGCACTGCGCCGCGCCGGGATCGGCGCTCGAGTGGCGGACCGCCAGCGGGCGGGCCACCGTCTACGCCGCCGTGGTCGAGCACAAGCCCGAGGCGGCCCGCGTCGCCTTCTCGGGGGGCGAGCCCTACTGTGTGGCACTGGTCGACCTGGAGGAGGGGGTGAGGATGATGACGAACGTCGTCGGCTGCCCACCCGGTGAGGTCGGCAGCGGCATGGCCGTCACGGTGACCTGGGAGCCCCTGAGCGACGGGCGGCAGCTGCCCCTCTTCCGCCCCGACGCGGATACGGGGACGTGAGCCTCCCCGAGGACATGCGCACCGCAGCGGCCCAGGGGATGCTGCACGCCTGGTGGGCCGAGCGCATCCCGGACCGCCTCGCGCTCGTGACCCCGCACGGCGACCGCACCTACGAGGACCTGAACCACGACATCAACCGGCTCGGCCGGGCCCTGCGGGCCCGGGGCCTGCAGGCCGGCGACTCCGTCGCCCTGATGTGCACCAACCGCCCCGAATTCCTCGAGGTCCTCTATGCCGCCCAGCGCATCGGCCTGCGGTTCACCCCCGTCAACTGGCACCTCACGGGCGCCGAGGCGGCCTACATCATCGAGAACTGCGAGGCCAAGGCGTTCATCTGCTCGAGCGACCTGGGCGACAAGGTCAACGTCGCGGCCGCTGCCGGGGGGCCGGGGCTGGTCAGGATCAACACCGGTGGCTACCTGCCCGGCTTCGAGATGTACCACACGGTGGTCGCCGCCGAGGACGGTTCGGACATCGACGACCCGGTGCTGGGCACGCAGATGCTCTACACCTCGGGCACCACGGGCCGGCCGAAGGGCGTGCACCGCGACACCACGGCCGTGAGCGCGCTCGCCACCGTCAACTTCTGCGGCTACGACGAGGACTGGGCGACGAGCGTCGACGCGCACCTCCTGACGGGGCCGCTGTACCACGCCGCCCCGCTCGCCTTCTCGGTGGCCGTCCCCTTCCTCTACGGCGTGCCCATCGTGATCATGGACCACTGGGACCCCGTCGAGGCGCTCCGCCTGGTGGAGCGGCACGGGATTTCGCACACCCACATGGTGCCGACGATGTTCCACCGCCTGCTCGCCCTGCCCCCGGAGGAGCGGGAGCATTTCGACACGTCGTCGCTCCGCTTCGTGATCCACGGGGCGGCGCCCTGCCCGGTCCCCGTCAAGCAGCGCCTGATCGAATGGCTCGGGCCGGTCGTGGTCGAGTACTACGCCGCCACCGAGGGCCTGGGCACCCTGGTGGACTCCGAGACCTGGCTCGCCCACCCCGGCACCGTCGGGCGGCCCATGGTGCCCGGTCTGGTCAAGGTGGCCGACGACGCCGGCAACGACCTGCCCCCCGACGAGGTCGGCCTCGTCTTCCTCCAGGCTCCAGCCTCCACCAAGTTCGACTACTACGGCGACGCCGAGAAGACGGCCGGGGCGTTCCGTGGCGACTACTTCACGCTGGGCGACATGGGCTACATGGACGCGGAGGGATACCTGTTCCTCACCGACCGCACGGCCAACCTGATCATCTCCGGCGGCGTCAACATCTATCCGGCCGAGGTCGACGCTGTCCTCCTGGAGCACCCGGCCGTGGGCGATGTCGCCACCATCGGCGTGCCCGACGAGGAGTGGGGCGAGGTGGTGCTGGCGGTGGTCCAGCCGGCCGAGGGCGTGGCGGGGAGCGAGGAGCTGGCCGCCGAGCTCATGGCGTTCTGCCGGGACCGCCTGGCCCACTTCAAGTGCCCCCGCAGCGTCGACTTCGTGTCGGAGCTGCCGCGGGAGGATACTGGGAAGATCTTCAAGAGGAAGCTACGGGAGCACTACCGGTCGGCGTCGAATCCGGAGTGACCAAGACCAAAGGAGTTGCACGTGGGAATCTGTGACGGACGGATCGTCGTCATCACCGGGGCGGGCCGGGGCATCGGGCGCGAGCACGCCCTCGAGTTCGCCAGCCAGGGCGCCAAGCTGGTGATCAACGACCTCGGAGCAGAGGTGGACGGGTCGGGCTCGTCGGCCGGTCCCGCCGGGCAGGTCGTCGACGAGGTCCGGGCCATGGGGGGCGAGGCCGTGGCCAACGGCGACGACGTCTCGGACTACGAGGGGGCGGGACGCCTCATCCAGACGGCGGTCGACACGTTCGGGACCATCGACGTGCTGGTCAACAACGCCGGCATCCTGCGTGACCGCATGCTGGTCAACATGACGATCGACGAGTGGGACGCCGTGATCAAGGTGCACCTGCGGGGCACGTTCGCCCCGACCCGCCATGCCGTCGAGTACTGGCGCAACCGCACCAAGGCCGGCGAGTCGAACGACGCCCGCATCATCAACACGACGTCCCCCTCGGGCATTTACGGCAACGTCGGGCAGACCAACTACGGCGCCGCCAAGGCGGGGATCGCCGCCTTCACCGTCATCGCCGCCATGGAGCTCGAGCGCTACGGCGTCACCGTCAACGCCATCGCCCCTGCCGCGCTGACCCGCATGACCGAGAACCTCGGCATGGGCGCCGTCTCGGAGGAGAAGAAGCCCGAGGAGTTCGACGCCTTCGACCCCGCCAACATCGCGCCGATCGTCGTCTGGCTCGGCAGTCCGGAGTCGGCCGGCATCACCGGCCGCGTCTTCAACGTGCAGGGTGACCACATCAGCGTCGCCGAGGGCTGGGTGGCCGGGCCCGGCGCCGACAAGGGCGACCGCTGGGACCCCGCCGAATTGGGCAAGGTCGTGCCCGACCTGGTGGCCAAGGCGGCCCCCAACGCCAACATGGGTGGGCGGCGCAAGTAGTCGTGCCCACCGAGGTGACCCCTCCGGTGCCCGGCCGGCGCGACATTGACGAGGCCGTCCAGGTCATCCACGACAACGCGGACCGGCTGTTCCTGTGGGACTACGAACGGGACCGGGGGCAGCTCGTCACCCTCTACAACAAGGCGATGGGGTCGCAGTGGAACAGCGTCACCGACCTCGACTGGTCGACGGACGTCGACCCCGAGCGGCTGGTGGCCGAGCAGGACAGCCCGCTGCTGGCCGTGGCCCGGGTGGCGGGCACGCTGCCGGGCTCGCCCATGGCGAAGTGGTCGGAGAAGGAGTACTCGCAGCTCGGGATCGAATTCTTCAAGGCCAACCTGTCGCAGTTCATGCACGGCGAGCAGGGGGCCATGATGACGGCGGCCAAGATCGTCGAGACGGTGCCGTGGATCGACGCCAAGTACTACGCCTCGACCCAGACCATGGACGAGGCGAGGCACACCGAGGTCTTCGCGAAGTATCTCCGGACCAAGCTGGGCGACGCGTACCCGATGAGCCCCTTCCTCAAGGCGCAGATCTGGTCGCTGCTCGAGGACTCCCGGTGGGACATCGCGTACCTCGGGATGCAGATCGTGATCGAGTCGCTGGCGCTGGCCGCCTTCGGCGACATGCTGCGGCGCACCAAGGAGCCCCTGCTGACGAAGCTCCTTCGCTATGTCATGTCCGACGAGGCGCGCCACGTCGCCTTCGGCGTGTTGACGCTGTCGGAGTTCTACCGTGACCTGAGCGAGGCCGAGCTGCTCGAGCGCCAGGAGTTCATGGTCGACGCCACGCTCAACTCGCGGGCGCGGGCCACCACGCCCGAGGTGTGGGAGCGCATGGGCACGACGGCCGAGGCGGTGTTCCCCTTCATCCTGCAGGCCGCTGAGAAGGCGAAGATGAACCCGATGCGGGGGTTCGCCCGTGGCTTCTTCGCCAAGCTCGTCCCCAACGTCCGCAAGCTCGGCCTGCTCGATGCCAACAACGGGTACCTGCGCGAGAAGTGGGGCGAGGCCGGGCTGCTGGAGTTCGAGTTCGCCGACGACACGGGATCGGACTACGAGTCCTACGACGCGGTCGCCCAGGACCGTGCGGCTCGTGCCCCCGCCGACGCGTCGCCCCACGCCACCGGGGGATGAGCCCGCGGCGCTCCCCCATCGACCGGGTGCGCGCCATCTGCCTCGCGCTCCCCGAAGCCGAGGAACGCCCCTTCGGTGGCCACACCGCACCTGCGTTCCGGATCCGGGACAAGTTCTTCGTCATGACGAGCGAGGACGCCACGTCCATGACGCTCAAGGCCCCCAAGGGCGTGCAGGCGATCCTGGTCGCAGCGGACCCCGAGCGCTTCTTCGTGCCGAAGTACGTCGGGCACATCGGATGGGTCGGGGTGCGGCTCGACCGCACGGCCTCGCTCGACTGGGACGAGGTGGCCGAGCTGATCGCCGAGAGCTACTGCCTGGCGGCGCCGAAGCGGCTGGCGGCGCGGGTCGGCACGCTGCCGAATCCCGCGGTCAGCGCGAAGGGTCGAGCCCGGTGAGGGTGGCGACCATGCTCTCGTCGTAGCGGACGCCGCCCTGGGTCACGCCCACCGTCTCCCGCTCGCGCACGATGAGCCCGCTGCTGGGGACGATCCAGAAGTCCGTCGGGTTGGTCCCGTGCTCGGTCCCGGTGAACGTCAGGGTGAACCGGGTGTGCTCGACGGTCACGGCGTGCCCGCCGACGATCATGGTCGCCTCACCGAGCGCCTCCCCGGCCAGGCCCACCTTCTCCGCCGGGCTCGCCAGGGAGCACATGACGCCCCAGTGCTCCCCCGGGTGCGCCGCGGGCGGCAGGAGGTACGCCGTCGCCGGGCACTCGACGGTCGACGTGGTGGTCGTGCCGGCGATCGACTCGTCGGTGACGAGCCTCGGCACACTCAGCGCGCCGTCGGCGCCGGCACACAGGGTGGTCGCCTCGGTGTGCTGGGTGATGGGGACCCAGCTCACCGTCGCGCAGCGGCCGTCGGCGACGATCATGGAGGTGCTCGAGGGGAACGAGCGCTGGACGCCCACGAGGCTCAGGCCCTCTCCCCCGCTGGTCCGGTACGTGTAGACGCCCGGCGCCGGCAGCCGGTTGCGCAGCGTGGCCAGCACCTTGCCCGTCTGCTCCCGCCGGTAGATGCGCAGGGCCTCACGCAGGCTCACCGGCGACGAGACGGTGCGGAACACCAGGGCCCACGCCGTCCCGCCCGCGAAGCTCACGATGACCAGGGCGAGCACCAGGACCGACAGCAACCGATGT
>JBEKVF010000173.1:0-8521 GCA_049514295.1 Acidimicrobiales bacterium | reverse complement strand
AACCGCGAGCTCCAGCGCGAACTGCGCGACATCTTCCGCACGAAGACGGCACAGGAGTGGCTGGAATTCGGTGGCCGCATCAACACGCCCATCGCGCCGGTCAACACGCCGAAGACGCTGCTCGACGACCCCCAGTTCGCCGATCGCTTCCCCCTCCTCCCGGCGGCGGACATGGGAGCGGACCAGCTCTTCACCCCGCTGCACTTCGTAGGCGAGGAGCTCCCGCACCCGGCCAAGGCGCCCACAGTCGGGCAGCACACAGAGGACGTCTTGCGCTCCGTGCTCGGTTATGACGACAATCGGATCGCTACCGCCCGCGACGGGGGGGCATTCGGAGCCGACGCATAGGCGGTGTCGCCGGCAAAAGGGAGGGTCTGATGGACAGGGTCCGGCTTGGAGTGCTGGGCGCCGGCAACATCGCGGCCATGAACGTGCGGGGCTACCTCGAGGATCCCCGCTGCGACGTCGTCGCCGTATGCGACAGCGACGAGGAGGTGGGTCGCCAGGCGGTCAAGGAGTGGGGGGCAGAGTCCTTCTACCCGGACCTGGCGGACATGCTGGCCGACGACTCCATCGACGCCGTCGAGGTGCTCACCCCGACCCACCTGCACCACGACCACGTCATCGCCGCACTTGAAGCAGGCAAGCACGTGTCGGTCCAGAAGCCCGTGGCCAACTCCGTCGAGGACGCGCTGGAGATGCAGGCGGTGGCGGAGCGGACGGGTCTCACCCTGCGCATCAGCGAGTGCTTCGTCCACTACCCGCCGCTCGAGTTGGCGAAGCGCCTGGTGGCCGACGGCGCCATCGGCAAGCCGACGTCCCTGCGCATCCGCACGCTGGTTGGCCAGACCGACTCCGCGTTCCAGGCCGCGCTACGTCCCGAGGGGTACGGGTGGCGGCTCGACAAGCGGAGCCCGGGCGGTCACCTCTTCGACGACATGGTGCACAAGTACGCCATGGCACTGTGGCTGCTCGACCTCGACATCACGTCGGTGCAGGCAGTGGTGCGGCGACGCGATCTCTTCTTCGAGCCCTGCGCCGTGATCTTCGAGTACGAGGACCCCGAGGTGCTGGGCATGATGGAGGTCCAGTACTCGCCGAACTTCTACATGCGCTCCCAGTACTACGGCGCCGACGAGTTCTTCGAGATCACCGGCGACGAGGGGCAGATCTGGGTGACGCGCGCCACGGGCGAGCTGCTCGACCTCGCCCCCGTCATGCTCTTCACGGGCACCCCGCACGAGCGCAAGACGACCGAGTTCACCGACCTCGACGCCGACTGGGGTGCCGGCTTCGTGCGCTCGTCGCAGCACTTCGTCGACGCGCTGCTGCACGGGACGGCGGCGGCCATGACGGCCGCCGAGGCCACCGACGTCCTCCGGCTCTGCTTCGGCGTCTACCAGGCCGCCCAGCTGGGCGCGGCCGTCGACCCCCGCACCGTGACCGGGACGGTCAGCCCGCCCGGCTGGGGTGAGTGGTAGTCACTCCCAGGGCGGTGGCCCTACCTCAATGCGCTCGAGCGAGGAGGGCACGCTGCCGAAGCGATCGTCAGCGTCCGACCATTGGCGCCGGGCCTCCGAGACCTCGTCGCGTGTGCGGGCCACGAAGTTCCACCACATGAGGACGGGCTCGGGAAACGGGATGCCGCCGAGCAGCAGGGCGCGGGCCGGGGCATCCACCACGAGCCTGCACTCGTCACGCCCCGCGCCGAGATAGGCCAGCACCCCGGGCTCGACGACGCGCTCCCCCACCTGCACACTGCCCTCCAGCACCACCAGCGCATGCTCGTAGTCGGCGCGCAGCGGCACCACCGTGCCACCCCGTCGCAGGGTCAGCTCCGCCCCCATGTGCTCCGTGTCACGCCGAGCCGGCGAGGTGAGCCCGCCGAAGTCTCCGATGAGCACGGTGGCCTCCCCACCGTCGAGGTCGAGCCGCGGCAGCTCCCCGTGGTGCTCGAAGGCAGGTGCGCCGTCGCGGGTGGCTTCCGGCTGGGCCACCCAGAGCTGCACGGCGTGCAGCTCTGTCGCGTGCCCCGGATCCTCCTCGGCGTGCGCCACGCCGTGGCCGGCGGTCATGAGATTCAGCTGGCCGGGCCGGATGAGCTGCTCGGAACCCAGGTTGTCGAGGTGCAGCAGCTCGCCGGAGACAAGCCACGTGACCGTCTGCAGGCCCATGTGCGGATGTGGTCCGATGCCGAGCGCACCGGCACCCCGGACGGGGACCGGACCCACGTGGTCGGCGAAGCACCAGGCACCGACCGTGCGCCTCGCCCGGTGCGGCAGGATACGGCGCACCGGCATGGAGCCCACCTGCGCCACCCGCCCCGGCTCGATCTCGACGACGGGGCCGGGGGTGCCGGCCGGGACCCGGGGTGCCGGTGGCATGTCGTCGGTGGCGACCGGACCACTCATGCTCCTCCTTCTAACACCCATAGGGTGGCGATGGAGCACGACGACCCGGAGGCATCGCCATGACCACTCCCACCGACGACGCCGAGGTCGTCGACGCGACCGACGAGAGCCGCTTCGTCATCCGGGGGGACGGCGGCGGGGAGGCCGAGCTGATCTACCGGATCGAAACCAACCGGCTCGAGTTGATCCATACGCGCGTTCCCGACGAGTGGGGCGGTCGGGGCATCGGGGGCCGCCTCGTCCGGGCGGCGCTCCAGCGGGCCCGTTCCGAGCATCTGACCGTGGTGCCGTGGTGCCCCTTCGCCCGCCGCTGGCTCCACGACCACCCCGAGGAGGCCGCCGGCCTCGTCATCGAGCCGGTGCCCTGCGTCGTCGAGCAGGGCCCGGGTCAACCCCTCGCAGTCGGCCACGGTGACCGTGAGGCCCGGGTGACGGAGCAGACCCGTCGGCTCCAGACCGCGGACGGGCTCCCGGAACGTGATGCAGACGCCCTGACGACGGTTGGAGGCGAAGGTCAGCCCCCGGTCGGCGAAGGACAAGCGGGCCGGGGCGGGCCGTCGTGTGGAACCGGTACGGGCCGCTGACCTCGCCATGCTCGACGTTGCTACACGGGCTGGCGACGTGCCAGGGTCCGAACCTGGCGTGCAGCTGGCCGTCACCCACCGTGACCCAGGCCGAGTCCGGGGTGATGGCGAACAGCTTCGCCAGGCGCAGGTACACAGGGTCGAACGCAAACGAGAACTCCACGGGAGCCATGGCTGACCTCTACCCCGCGGCGAAGCGGATATGCACGCGCACCTAAGACCGGTTGAAGAACTCGACGAGGATCCGGGCGGTCTCGTCGGCGTGGGTGAGGATGCCGATGTGGCCGGCCCCGGCGACCTCGCGGTACTCACAGCCAGGGATCGCCTCCGCCGCCTGACGCGCGTAGCGGGGAGGTGAGTCGACGTCGTGCTCGAACGCGAGCACCAGGCAGGGGACGCGCACCTCGGGCCAGCGCGTGGTGCGGGCGGGGTCGGTCGACCAGGCCAGTGCCGCCTCGTACTGGCCGAGGCGCCCCGGGTTGGGCCACACCGGAACCTCGCCCAGCAGCGACAGCCAGGTGCTCACCAGCTCGGAGTCCTGGATGTCGGACGTCGGCAGGTAGCGCATGGTCTCGGTGGCGTAGAACAGCGGCGGCAGGTCGTAGTCCAGACGAGCGAGGTCCCGCTCGACCGTGGTGATGGCGATCTCCCACGCCGTCGGCTTGTTGGCGCTGCCCATAAGCGCCGCGGCCCGGATGCGTTCGGAATGGTCCAGCACGAGCGTCTCCGCGATCCACCCGCCCATGGAGTGACCGGCCACCCGCACCGGGTCGTGCCACCCGAGGTGGTCGAGGAGGGTGAGGGTGTCGTCGGCCATGACGTCCACGCTGTAGGGGGCGGGCGGCGAGGAGGACGGCTCCACCCCCCGGTTGTCGAAGGTGGCGACCGCGTACCCGGCGGCCGCCAGCGCCGGCACGAGCGAGAGGTGCCAGGCCGCGGCGGGCTGGCCACAGCCCGCGACGAGCAACAGCGGCTCCCCATCGCCGGTCACCTCGTAGTCGAGGGTGGCCCCGTTGGTGCTGACCTCAGGAATGGAGCACCTCCGACAGCAGCTTCGGCGCCACGTTGCGCCCGGTCAGGATCACCACGGTCTCCTTGCCGTCCGCGTCGGGCGTCACGACGCCGGCCCGCAGCGCGGCGACGCCGACCGCGCCCGCGCCCTCCAGGACGAGGCCCATCTTGGTGGCGGAGAACGCCATGGCGGAGCGGATGTCGGCCTCGCTCACCGTGAGGACGGCGACGTCGTGCTCGAGCGCGATGTTGACGGTCACGGCACCGGGCTCGAGGTTGCCCGCCAACCCATCGGCCACCGTCGGCTCGACGTTGATCGGGACGATGCCGCCCGCCGCCAGCGCGGTGCTCACGGAGGGGGACGCCTCGGACTCGATGCCAACGACACGCACGCCCGTTCCCTCCAGGCCGAGGATGATGCCCGAGAGCAACCCGCCGCCGCCGCAGGGCACGATGACGGTGCCGAGGTTCGGCACCTGCTCGACGAGCTCGCGGGCCAGGGTCGACTGGCCGGCGATGACGTCGGGATCGTTGTAGGGCGAGACGTAGCGGCTCCCTTCCGTCGCCGCCAGCCCGAGCGCGTGCGTCTCCGCCTCGCGGTAACCCTCGCCGTGGAGGACGAGGCGAACGTCGAACTGCTGGAGGGCCGAGACCTTGGCTGCGGAGGCTCCCGTGGGCACGATGACGGTGACGTGGGCGCCGAGCTTGGACGCCGCGTAGGCCAGGCCGAGCCCGTGGTTGCCGGCGGAAGAGGCGACGACGGCGCGGCCGGGATCCTCCTCCAGCGTGGCCGACACGGCGGCCAGGCCGCCCCGCACCTTGAACGAGCCCGTGGGCTGGACGGTCTCCACCTTGACCGAGACCGAAGGCCCGAGCTGCGGGGCCCCGACGGTGGGCGTCACCGCCAGGAAGCGGCGTACCGCCTTCCACGCAGCCTCCATATGGGCCGGCCCCGGCACCACCACGTCGCGCACCGGTCCAGTCTGGCCGAGGCGCGCCTGGCATGCTGAGCGCCGTGCAGACCGGGACCCGGACCTTTGACGGCGCCACCGTCGAGGTCCATGCAGACACCGACGCCATGGCCCGGGCGGCGGCCGACGAGGCCCTGAGCGTCATGCAGGCGGCGGTGGCCGCCCGGGGCGTCGCCCACGTGATGTTCGCCACCGGGAACTCCCAGCTGGCCTTCGTGCGCACGCTGGTCGAGGCGACGGCCGGGGTTCCCTGGGCCGACACCGTGGTCTTCCACATGGACGAGTACATCGGAGTCGCTCCCGACCACCCGGCGGGGTTCCAGCACTGGATCCGCCAGCGCATCGTGGAGCCGGCGCACCCGAAGGCCGCCTTCTACGTGGAGGGGCTGGGCGACGCCGCGGCCGAGTGCTCCCGCTACGCCGGGCTCCTGCAGTCCCATCCGCTCGACCTGTGCTGCCTGGGGATCGGGGAGAACGGGCATCTCGCCTTCAACGACCCGCCGGTGGCCGACTTCGCGGACCCACTCGACGTCAAGGTGGTCGAGCTCGACGCCGCCTGCCGGAGGCAACAGGTGAACGAGGGCCACTTCGCCGGCCTCGACGCCGTGCCGTCGAACGCCATCACGGTGACCATCCCGGCACTCCTGCGGGCCGGCCGTGTGCTGGCCATAGTGCCCGAGGCCCGCAAGGCGGAGCCGGTCCGCGATGCGCTGACGGGACCGATCGCCACGTCGTGCCCCGCCTCGGCACTGCGGACCATCTCCCGCGCCACCATCCACCTCGAGTCCGAGTCGGCGCGGCTGCTGCCCGACTGAGGGGGCCTCTTCGTGGGGGTCTCAGGCCCCCCGACGCCCGGTGACGTCGAAAAGGTGGTGGACTGGGTCGTGAAGCAAGTAGCGGCCGAAGCCCGCGATGTTGAAGCGGGCGCCGTCGCTGCGCCGGCCGCGCCGCTCCCACTGCTCGCCCCGCACACCCTCGAAGGCCGCCGCCAAACCCACGGCGGCGTCGCGCAGCTGGGCCGACACGGACGCGGGGTCCTGCTCGAGATAGCGCTCCTCGACGGCCGTGGCGTCCTGGTCCCAGTTCGGGTAGAGCGGGTCGTCCTCGCGCAGCATCAGGTCGAGGCGGTGGTGGTACAGGGTGCACACGTCGCGGACGTGACAGGCGTACTCGACCGGCGCCCAGCGGTCGTCGGCCGGACGGCGACGCAGCTCTGCCACCGGCCCGCGCAGCACGTCCTCCCAGGCCGCCGCGTTGGCGCGCAGCAGCGGTGCGATGGACTCGGGCGGCAGCGCCGACGCGTCGAACCCGCACTCGGGGCAGGCGCGCTCGAGCACCCACGTCCAGTCCTTGTCGTCGGGCACGATCGGCATGCTCAGTCCATCCCGTCGCGGTGGAGCCAGGCCAGCATGTCCGCCGGGGCCATGCCGGCGACGCGGTCGCGGTAGTGGACCAACTCGTCGGCGCTCAGGAGCGCCAGGCCATCACCAGAGACGCCGTGGCGGAAGAACGCGGCGGGGTCCTTCAACACGCCGAGGCCCGCGGGGGCGGACGCGCCGGCGCTCTCCCGCATGGCGTCGAACGTCGCGGCGGGGACCAGCGCCCGCCAGCGTGCCTCGTCGACGGGGATCCCGAGCACGCCCGACAGCCTGCGCATGGCACCGTCGAGGTCCGTGACGAGGTCGTCGTAGTGCACGAGCACGACGTTGGGGTCGTGCCGGCGTGCCCAGGCGTCGGACAGGTGCAACATCGCCCCGGGCAGCGTGTCGAGCCAGGCCCGGGTGTCGCCCTCCCAGTCGATGAAGCCGAGGAGCCACTCGTGCAGCGGCGGGCGGGGGCGGCGCGGCGCCTCGGACTGCCCGGTCAGCTCCGCCATGCGGCGGCGGTCGATGTTGTCGCTGTGGTGGTAGAGCGAGACGGCCACATCGAGCGGGTGGCGGCCCACGACGATGAAGGTCGCCCGGTCATCGAGGGGCACGCCGTCGAGCGGGGTGTGGGTCTTGATCACGCGCCGGTGGGTCTGGGCCTCCAGCAGCGCCGCTACCTCCTCCTTGGGCTGCACCAACCAGTCCAGCCAGGGCGAGAGCGCGCTCAGTCGGCCGGGCAGGTCGGGGGTCCCGAACACGAGGAGCAGGCAGATCATCTGGACCCAGGTGGTGCCCGACTTGGACCGGGTGCTGACCACGATGTCGCCCGGGCGGAAGGCGAAGTCCCACCAGCGGGCGCTGTCCTCGTCGGACGAGGTGTAGCGGAACAGGGGTGCGCCCGCCGAGGCGGGGCCCGGCGGATGGTCGCGGTCCTCTCCCATGCCACCAGCTTCGCGGACGGCGGGAGGGCCGCTCCGAAGCCACGGCAACCACATGGAACCCGAGGGGCAACGACGGGGCAATGGCGGATCCGTAGGTTGCGGGCACGGAGATCTGGGTGCCGGGCCGAGGGCCGGTCCACCCGACGGAAGGGAACTTGACGATCGCGATCGCTACGGAGCGAGTGGACCCGGCCGCTTCGGAGGACGGGCCGCGTCGAGGGCACCGCCGGCTCAAGCGGGTCCTGATCGCCACCGGGTCCGCGCTGCTCGCCCTGATCGTCCTGGCGGCCGGCTGGATCGGCTTCAGCCTCTATCGCATCGACCACGCCGTCCACCACGTCGGGATCCCGTCCTCCCTGCTGGCCAAGGGCAAGAACGACCTGCTGGCCATCGTGAAGGGCCCGGACCACAGCGAGCAGATTTTCGTCTTCCACGCCGTCGGCGGGCACACCAACGTCCTGCAGATCCCCAAGGCACTGGGGCTGCCCCTGCCGAGCGGGCACACCGTCCCGATCGACACGCTCAGCCTGCATGCCCCGAGCACCATCATCGCCGGGCTCGACCATCTCGGCATCCCGGTGACCCACTACGTCGGCGTCGACCTGCACATGGTCAGCCCCTCATCGAGCCTGGGCCAGCTGGCGACGGGGAAGCTCTCGGTCTCGTCGATGATCTCGGACCCGACGGGCGCCACCTCGCTGCTCGAGCAGGTGGCCTCGCACATCTACCTGGGGCCGGGCACGCCGGTGTCCGCGGTCCTCTCCCTCATGAACGTCCCGACGGCGCACCCCGTCTCCGTCCCGACCGACACGGACGTGCACGGCACGGTCGTCCTGGCGTCGGCGTTCTCGACCATATTGCGGGGCTTCCTGTAGATGGGCCCCGGGCGGGGGCGGGGCGGGATCCGGCGCTGGCGGCTCCGGCCGCGACGGACGGTGCACGACAGCCCGTCCGACCGGTCCCGGGAGCACGGCGAGCCGGCGGCGGGTGACGGCGCGGGCGCGCCGATTGCCGGCGGGGGCGGCGGTGGGAGCGGGGGCACAGGCCACCGCAGGGCGCCGGCCTGTGCCCAGGGCGCCCACTGGAGTCGAGCTCCGTCGGGGGGACGTCTCTGAAAACTATCCACGACCCCGTTTACAGTCCGGAGTCAGTCGTGCGGCGCTCAGGAATCGGCATCGGTCCCGTTGTGGCCGAGCCAGCGGTCGAGAAAGGGCAGGGCCTCGGTGCCGTGCCACT
>JBEKVF010000172.1:0-5785 GCA_049514295.1 Acidimicrobiales bacterium | reverse complement strand
GCCAGGTTGTCGCTCCCGGCGGAGCCGTAGAAGGGTGCGTCCCCGAAGGCGAACACGCCACCGTCGCTGGCGATGAGCCAGTACCCGCCGCCGTCGAGGGTGGGGACCATGGCGACGATCGGTTTGTTCAGCGTCATCGACCCGGTCGAGCCGTGGAAGCCGGCGTCGCCGAAGGCGAACACGCCCCCGTCGCTGGCCACCAACCAGTAGCCCCGGTGGTCGGGCGTCTCTGCCATCCCCACGACGGGCTTGTTCAGCTTCATGGACCCGGTCGATCCGTAGAAGCCGGCGGAGCCGAAGGTGAAGACGCCCCCGTCGGAGCCGACCTGCCAGTATCCAGGCGGGGGCTGGGGCGGTACGGGGCAGCTGGGGCTGGCGGCGGGCGCGGCGTCGGCGGGGTCGGCCGACAACTGCGGCGTGCCGTCGGGGCCGAAGTTCAACTCGGCCAGGTACATGGGGCGGATGCCGCAGGCGAGGTAGCCGATCGTGTTCCCCTGCCAGGCGGCGAAGGCCATGACGAGCTGTCCTGGGGTCTGGCCTTGGGGCGGCAGTGTGAAGACGTCGGGGCCGCCGGGCCCGGACATGCCCGTGTCCGAGCCAAGGAGGGGTCCGGACGTCGACATGTTGGTGCACGGGCTGGCGGGGGAGGGGCTGCTACAGCTGGCCCATCCGATGCCGTAGGTGGACGCTCCCTCGTCGCTGCCGGCGTAGAAGAGGTAGTAGTTGTCCTGGGTGGTGTTGCCCACCTGGGTTTGGGTCTCGACCATGTCTGGGCCCTCGACGACGCCGCTCTGCCATGGCGCGTCGTCCGGCAGGAGTTGGGTCGGGTTGGTGCTCGAGGGCATCAGGTCGGGCGCGAGCGGCACGGACCAGATGAGGGTGCTCATCGGTGGGTCGAAGTGGTTGCCGTCGCTCTTCCAGATCAGCCAAGAGTCTCCCGACAAATCCGTGAAGATGTTCGGGTCGATACTGCCGCCGTAGCTGCCGCCGACCGTCGGTGAGCCGTAGCTGTCGTCCTGGCATACGGCGGGATACGACGAGGTGTCGCGGTACGGCCCCTCGGGGGTGGGGGAGGTGGCGACACCGATGCACTGTTCGCCAGGAGAGCGGTTCTCCGTGGCCGTGTAGTACATGACGTACTCGGTGCCGTTGTAGGCGACGCTGGGCGCCCACGTCTCGCCGGGCGTGGCCCACGAGCCGAGCCTGGGCAGGGCGTCCACGCCGTTCAATTGGGTCCAGTTGACGCCGTCCGTCGACGTCGACACCTGGATGTTGATGGTCTGGCTCGGCGCCGCGAAGTTCTGCGTGGCGAAGGCGTAGTAGGTGTCCGTCGCCTGGTCGTACACGATGCTCGGGTCTGGGAAGTCCCCCGGGTGGACGGGGGCCCAGTTGGCCGCGCTCGCCGCCGGTGCGGTGACGATGCCGATGGACGCCGTGCCCATGACGGCCACGAGTGCAGCCAGCAGCGACAGGACGGCCGGGCAGCGGAGAGAGCGGTTGCGCCGGGTGGTCAGGGGTGAGGGAGACACGTCCTCCTTGTCGGATTTGCTTCGCCAACGCTGCGCCCCAACTCTCACATGGTACCGAACTCGGAAGGCCATCTGTAGGCCCCGAACGACGGTCCCTTGGACGGGGGAACTGGCCACGTCCCGGCACCCGATAGGTTCGTCCGGATCGCGGGCGACACGCACCGTGCCTCGCAAGGATCGACGAAGGGACCACCATGACCGAGCTGCGCAAGCCCGCCGCCGACGTCGGGTTCAAGGCCTTGAACCTCGTCCACAAGACCGCTCTGAAGGTGACCGGGGGCCGGTGGCCACGTGACCTCTTCGGCATGCCCGGGGTGGAACTGCACACGATCGGGCGCAAGTCCGGCCAGCCGCGCTCGAGCATGCTCGCCTCGCCCATCCACGACGAGAACCGGGTCGTCCTGGTGGCCTCGAAGGGGGGCGACGAACGAGACCCGCAGTGGTACCTCAATCTCACCGCCAACCCCGATGTGGAGGTGACCATGAACGGCGAGACCCGCAAGATGCGAGCCAGGACGGCGTCGCCCGAGGAGAAGGCGGCGCTGTGGCCCGACATCGTGGCCGCCTACAAGGGCTATGCCGGTTACCAGGAGAAGTCCGGCCGGGACATCCCCGTCGTCATCTGCGAGCCCCGCTCGGCGTGATGCCTGGTCGATCGGGCACCCGAAGTCCCGGGGGCGGCGGACCCGATCCGGCGAGGTGGCGGTACGATGCGGCCAATGTCCATGGAGCCTGCCGGCTCGCCAGTTGAACAAGCGGGGACCGGGATCGGCTCGGACTCGGGCCAAGGCGCAGGAGACGCCGCCTTCGATCTGAGCATGGCGGTCTCGCAATTGGCGTCGAACAGCACGGACCTGCGGATCATGCTGAAGCTTCTGATCTCCCAGCTCGCCGACGTGCTGGGAGATCGCATCGTGGTGGAACGTTCGGGGCGCTTCCGCAAGTCCGACGAGATCAAATCGGTGCGGATCACGCTCGGCGACGACACGCTCGAGGCCGTCGTCGAAGGGGCCTCGGTGCGGTGCAGCATCGGCCATTCGTCGGGTGGCATCCGCATCCGCAGCGAGCAGGTCGGCATGGACGTCTGGCTCACCCGGCTCCTCGCCACCCTGCAGTCGGAGGCCGCCCACAGTGAGCAGACGCGTCTCGCACTGGAGAACATCGTGATCGGAGGGCAATCGTGACCGAGCAGCCGGAGGTGCCACCCGAGGCACATGACCTCCCCAAGGACGCCGCGCACCGGCTCGAGGAGCTGGAGCACGGACTCTTCACGTCCGACCTCTCGGTGAACGAGTTCCTCCTCGTCAAGGAGGCCGGCTTCCACCCGCTGGGCTTCGTGATGGGTTCGTCGATCTACCACATCGGGATCCAGACCCGGAAGTGGAGCGAGAGCCAGGAGCTGAGCAAGCTCACCGAGGCGATGTACACCGCTCGGGAGCTGGCGATGAACCGCATGGAGGAGGAGGCCGAGCAGCTCGGCGCCGACGGCGTCGTCGGCGTGCGCCTCGACGTGAACTACTACGAGTGGGGGAACGACTCTGCCGAGTTCATCGCCTTCGGCACCGCGGTCAAGGCCGAGGACGGGACGTCGTACCTCAACGCCCTCGGCAAGCCCTTCACCTCCGACCTGTCCGGGCAGGACTTCTGGACCCTGATGCAGACGGGACACGTCCCGCAGGCGCTCGTCATGGGCACCTGCGTGTTCCACATTGCGCACCGTAAGCTCACGCAGGCGCTGGGCTCCATGGGACAGAACGTGGAGCTGCCCAACTTCACGCAGGCCCTCTACGAGGCGAGGGAGCTCGCCATGACACGGATGCAGGACGAGGCGGGCCGTCTCAATGCCAGCGGCATCGTGGGCGTCCGCCTGGAGGAGAAGTCGCACCAGTGGGGCTCGCACACCATTGAATTCCTGGCGCTCGGCACGGCGGTCACCAAGAGCAGCGGAGAGGTCACCCTGCCCAAGCCGATCACCATCATCTCGCTCGACAACTGATGACGGACGGACAGGTCGGAGCTGCCGGACCGGGCGAACCGGCGGGACCGGCAGAAGGAGCGTCGGGCACCGACCTGCCCGAGGCCGCCGTCCGCCGTCTCGAGTCGACCGCGTTTTCCTCGGGCCTGACCGTGCCCGACTTCGCCGCCTGTCTCGATCTCGGGCTGCAACCGGTTGCTCTGGTCCAGGGCTTCTGCGTCATGCAGTGGGGTTGGTACGGGCAGGGATCGGGGTACATGCGCGGGATGTCGCCCTACGTGGGCGGCCCGCAGAGCGCGGGATCGTACTCGGAGACCTACCGGTGCCCCCATGGCTTCGTGTCCAACGAGCACCGCTCCTGGGGCCAGAACCTGGAGCAGCCGTGGGTGGAGGCGGCGTGGGCCCAGGGCTATGGGAGCGCCTACCAGCGCATGCTCGAGGAAGCCACCGCCCACGGCGCCCACGGCGTCATCGGCGTCGTGGACCGGGTCTCCAACGTCGCCGACACGGGGACGACCGAGTTCCACTTCCTGGGCACGGCCGTCACCGTCGACGGCGGGCCGCCCCCGGCGGGCGGGGTGCCGTGGAGCACCTATCTCGCGGGGCAGCGGCTGACCAAGTCCATCGAGGCGGGGTTCATGCCGGTGGCCGTGGTCGCCGCGCTCGCCTCGGTCCGCGTCTGGGCCTACTGCATCACCGAGTACCTCATGGAGGGCAACATGAGCTGGGGGTCGCCGACGGGGCCGCATCTCGTCGAGCAGGTGAGCAAGGCCCACATGGCCGTGCGCCAGCTGGCCCGCAAGCACGTCCGCGAGCAGCTGGCCGGGGACGAGCTCCACGGCGCCACCATCGACGTAGTGGCGCGGGAGCTGTCACAGGGCGACGAGGTCATCGACTGCACGCTACGGGGCAACCGGATGCGACGCTTCAAGGACTTCGACCAGGTCGAGCTCCCGAGACCGACGGTGCGCCTCGGATGAGCCCGAGCCCGAGCCCGAGCTTCAGCTCCGGCACCGCCCCGCGGCCGGACGTGCGCTCCGAGATGCTCCTGGGCGCGCAGGCGCTCGCGACCCCGGCACCCCCTTCGCAGGCGCGCGGCATCACCTCGGACCTCTCGGTCGACGAGGCACTGCTGCTGCACGCGGCCGGCTGGGAGCCGCTCGACCTGGTGTGCGGCGTGGCCGTGGTGTCCGTCCCGGTCGGCGTGTGGAACTGGGGGAGGGGCGCCATCTCGCTCGCGTCGGACTCGCACGACCAGGCGGTGGACCAGGCCGCAGCGCAGCTCCGGGGCGAGTGCAGCAAGGTGCACGGCCACGGCGTGGTGGGCGTGCGGGTCGAGGTGTCGGTGCGCACGCACCACATCGACGTCGAGCTCGTGGGCACCGCGGTGCGGCCCATCGGCGGGAAGGACGCCCGGGGAGCCGACGCCGCCCAGGCCATGCCGTTCGTCTCGGACCTCTCCGCCCGCGACTTCACGCTGCTCCAGCGCGCCGGCTGGATGCCGGTCGGGCTCGCCTTCGGTGCCAGCTTCGTCTACGCCCCCCGTCGGACGGCGGGCACCGCCATGAAGCAGACACGCCAGAACGTCGAGCTGACCAATTACACGGAGGCCATGTACTCTGCCCGCGAGTCGGCCATGGAGAAGATGCAGCGCTCGGCGCTCCATGCAGGAGGTCAGGGGGTGGTGGAAGTGAAGGTCACCGAGGGACCGATGAGCTTCGCCCGCCATGCGGTGGGCTTCACGGCCTGGGGCACGGCGGTACGCCTGGTCGCCGAAGCGCATCAGTTCGTCCAGCCCCAGGTGGTGCTCCCACTGGACGACGCCGTAGTCACCTTCGACGCGGAGAGCCTGCGTGGCAGCTCCGCAAAGGGCAAGCGCCGATGAGCGCCGCGCGGGACTGGGCCGAGTGGGCACGCACCTTCGAGTCGGTGGACGGGCCCGACGGGTTCGCGGCGCTCTTCGCCCCCGACGGTGTCTTCTGCGACCCGGTGACGCCGTGGACCACCGACCTGCACAAGGTGGCCCGTGACACCGACGCGATCTTCCCCGACTGGTCGCAGCGGGTGGACAGGATCCGGGGCGGCGAGGACTGGGCGGTCTTCGAATGGACCGGCACGGGCACCTTCACGATGGGCGACGGCCCCGGCATCCCCATCATCATGCAGGGAGCGACCGTCGTCGACGTCGACGCCGAGGGGAGGGTGACCTCGTGGCGCGACTACCTCGACACCAACGAGCCGACGCAGCAGATCCAGGCCGGCCTCCAGGCTGCGGGCGAGG
>JBEKVF010000171.1:0-5814 GCA_049514295.1 Acidimicrobiales bacterium | reverse complement strand
CCGCGCCGCCATGCCGAGCACCCGGTTCTCGCTCAGCGAGCCCACCACCCGGATGGAGGCCCACGTGCGCAACGTGGCCCAGTGGGCCGAGCTGCGGGCCGGCGACCGGCGCCGTTTCTGCGAGCGGGTGGCTGCCGCCGTGGGCAAGCCGGCCCCCACCGTCGAGGAGGACCTGGGTCGTGGCCGCTTCCTGAGCGCGCCCGAGGCGGTCGAGTACGGCATCCTCGACGAGGTCTGCCGGCCCGACGCCCCGATCCGCCAGCTGCCGGGCTCCGAGCCGCCGCCCATGGGGTTCCGGCCTCAGCGCTGACCGGCGACGAGGCCGCGACGAGCGCCCCCGAGACCCGGGCCGGCCTGCGTGCCTACGATGCGGCGATGACCGCACCGGGACCTCGCATCCCGCCGCTCGCCGCCGGCGAATGGGACGAGCGGTTGATCCGGCTGCTCGAGCAGTCGCCCGGCGGGACGGACGAGCCGATGCACATCTTCACGACCCTGGGCCGGGCCGGGCCGGAGCTGTTCCGCCGCTGGCTCGCCTTCGGCGGGGCGCTCCTCTCCGGGCGCCTGCCGGGCCGGCTGCGCGAGCTGGTGATCCTGCGCACCGCCTGCCGCTTTGGCGGGCGCTACGAATGGGCGCAGCACATCGGGATCGGCGAGGAGCAGGGAGTCACCGAGGCCGAGCTGGCCGCCCTCGGCGGCACCGCCCCCAGCGATCTCGATGCGGTCGAGTGGGACCCCCTCGAACGGGCCGCGCTGCGTGCGGTCGACGAGACGGCGGACGACGGCGCGGTCTCCGACGCCACCTGGGACGCCCTCGCCGCGCCGCTCGATGAGAGCGAGCTGATTGAGCTGCTCATGCTGATCGCCCACTACCTCATGCTGACGACTGTGCTGCGCTCCCTGCGCATCGAGCTCGAGCCCCGGGCCGAGGCGCTGGCGCGCCGCGTGCCGGGCGGCCCGGCCGACTGACCCGATGAGCCCGCTCCTGCAGGGCCGCTGCATCACCGTCGTCGGCGCCGGCACCCAGCCCTCACGCGACCCCGACGCGCCCGTCGGCAACGGCCGGGCCATCGCCGTGCGCGCCGCCCGGGAGGGTGCGTCGGTCGTCTGCGTGGACCGTGACGAGGCGGCGGTCGAGGTGACCTGGCGCATCATCACCGAGGAGGGCGGCAAGGCGGCGATCGTGGTCGCCGACGTGACGACCGAGGAGGGGTGCCGCCTGGCGGTGTCCGAGGAGCCCGGCCTGGCGCCCGACGGGCTCGTGCTCAACGTGGGCACCGGATTCGGCATGGGCGTCGCCGGGACGTCGCCCGACGAGTGGGACCGGACCTTCGCCATCAACCTGCGCTCCCACTTCATGCTGGTGCGCCGCGCCCTCGTCACGCTCCCCGACGGCGCGTCCATCGTGTTCATGGGCTCGGTGGCCGGCCTCCGGCCCGGCAGCCGCATCCCGGCCTACGACGCCTCCAAGGCGGGGCTCATCGGCCTCAGCCGCCACGTGGCCGTGGAGGGCGCCCGCCGCGGCATCCGGGCCAACGTGCTCGCCCCCGGGCTGATCGACACGCCGCTCGGCCGCGCCGCGTCCGCCGGCCGGCCGTCGCGCACGCGCTCGCCGGTGCCGCTCGGGCGCCAGGGCACCGCCTGGGAGGTGGCGGCCGCGACGGTGTTCCTGCTCTCCGACGAGGCGAGCTACATCACCGGGCAGGTGCTGGCCGTCGACGGGGGGTTGACGCTGGTATGACCGCCCATTCCGCGAAGCCGCGGTCCGGCCCGCGCGTTGCGCAGCACCCGCCGCGCCTCGGTCGCCGGGTGGCGCGCTTCAACCGGGCGGTGACGAACAAGGTGTCCATCCACCTGGCGGGGGTGCTGCCGGGCATGGGGATCGTCATCCACGTCGGGCGCCGGACCAGGAACGTGTACCGGACGCCGGTCAACGTGTTCCCGACCAAGGACGGGTTCCGGATCGCGCTCACCTACGGCCGGGACTCCGAGTGGGTGCAGAACGCCCTGGCCCACGGCGCCGTGCGGCTGGTCACCCGGCGCAGGGTGTACGAGCTGACAGATCCCGAGGTCGTCACCGACGAGCACCGCCAGCACGTCCCGCTCCCGTACCGCGCCGTGCTGCGCCTCCTGCGGGTCTCGGACTTCCTCGACTTCCGCCGCGCCGGGTAGTTCGTCAGGCGATGATCTCCATCCGCAGGCCCCGCTCGTCGAATTCGCCGCCGAGCGCGAGGTGGGCACCGGCCACGTAGCGGCGGGCCGTCCAGGCGCCCACCATCGCATCGAGCACGTCGTCCCGCTTCGCTCCGGCGGGCGGTGGGACGAGGAGGAGGAGGAGGCAGTCGACGTCGCCGAAGGCGGACCGCAGCGCGGACACCCGCTCGGCCCGGCCGTCAGCGGTGCGCTTGTTCGACCGCATCGGGGCGCCGGTGAGGACCGCGAAGCTGAGCTCGGGGTGCATCTCGAACAGCCGGGCCTGGAGCCGGGGTGACTGCAGCCGGTCGACCTCGCGGACCTTGGGCAAGATGTTGAAGAGCTGGATCGAGACCGCCCGGCCGCAGGCGCGGCGGGAGAGGTCACAGGCATCGCCGTACGTCGGCGCGCCGAGCAGGCGGCGCACCGGCGCGGGGAAGACGGAGCTGCGCCGGGGGCCGAGCAGCCGCCGGGCCTCCGTGTCGCAGGCCCGCGGCCCGCGCGGCGGGAGGCCGATCGGGATGTCGATGGCCGCGGCGGCCATGCGGCCGGACTCCAGGGCGGCCAGGACCGGGTCGAGGTCGGCGATCACGGTGATGTCGAGCGCCCCGGCCACGGGCCCGTCTGCGGGGGCGGTGGCGAGCACCCAGCCGGCGGCGCAGCCGTCGAGGCCGCCCACGACCTGACTGGTCACGGCCACCTCGGTCACGGCCTCCTCAGGACAGCCGGGCCATGTTGAGCTGGTCCTGCGGCGTGAGCGTCACGTGCCGCCCGATCAGCTCCTCCACCTCGACCGAGCGCAGCACGTCGGGGCCCCCGTCCAGCACGGCGTAGCAGCGCCCGCCGCCGGGAAGGTCGCAGATGAGCAGCGCCCGCTCCGGCTGGCCGTCGCGCCCGTGCAGCACCGAGTAGGTGGCGACGGTGGCGTCGCCCTCCGGCGAGGCGACGATTCCCAGCGGCTCGGCGGCTGCGACGTAGGGCGGCGTATCGGGCGCGGCCGGCCCCGGCGCCGTCGACCAGACCCCGTACGCATGCTTCTGCATGTGCATGCCGACGCCGCTCACGACGCCGTAGGAGCCGGGGTCGTCGCGCAGGGTCTCGGCCATGGCCGCCAGGGAGTGGGTCATGTAGTTCGAGCCTGGCCCCCCGTGGTAGGGCAGGCCGCCGGTCTGGGTCACCGCGCCGGCGCGGGCGTCGCCCGGGCCGATCCCGAGGGCGTCGAGCGCGAAGCAGACCGAGCTGGCGAAGCAGGAGTAGAGGTCGAGATGCGCGATGTCGTCGACGCCGATGCCGGCGCCCGCCAGCGCGGCGGTGGCTGCGGCGGCCATCGCGGGGGAGCGCCACAGCTCGGGATGGCCGGCCACGTGCACCGGGTCCTCGGCGTAGCCCCACCCGCGCAGGTAGACCCGCCGCTCCTCGGGCACACCCAGCGCGTCGGCCTTTTCCGTGCTGGCCAGCACCAGGGCGGCGGCCATGTCGACGTCCATGATCGCCGTCATCAGCTTGGTGTACGGGTAGGCCACCATGCGGTTGTCCGGGGTCGCCGTCACGATCTCGTCTGCGCTGCGCGCCACGGGGAACCACGCGTGCGGGCTCTGTGCGGCCACCTCGGTCATCGGCGCCATCACCCGCCCCAGCGCGGCACGGTGGTCGTCGAGCGGCCACCCGCCGTGCGCCCGGCGGGCGTTGTCGAAGAGCGCGAAGGTGAGGTAGGCCTCGAAGACCGAATGGCTGATTTCGGAGGGGTCGAAGTCCATGTCCATCGGGAACGGCCGCTTCTCCGCCGGCTTGAACGACCACTGCGGCCGCTCGCCGGCCTTCTTGAGTCGGCGGACGGTGGCCAGTGCCTCCGCACCGGTGATCAGTGCGAGGTCGAGGCCGCCTGCCCGGATCTCCTTTGCCGCCTCGGTGGCGAGCACGTGGGGCACCGACCCGCCGATGCCCGAGTAGTGCCTCCTTCGGGGCGACGCGCCCAGCCGGTCGGCGAGCCGGGCCACGGCGTCGTCGTACTGCCAGGACTGCGAGTAGACGACGTCCATGCTCTCCAGCGCGCCGAGGATGGCGGCGCCGTCTCTCGTACCGGCGTCGTCCGCCGCGTCGCGGACTACCCGCTCCCACATGTCCAACGGCTCGGGCGCGGGCTCGCTGGCGAGGCCGACGTCGAACGGGTGCCAGGTGTGGCGGGCGACGCCGATGATGCAGGTAGCGCGGGGGTCGGCGGTCACGGCGCGTCCTTCAACGGGACGGCCTCAGGAGCGCGACTTGCCGGGCATGGCGATCGCCCGGTCGGCGATGATGTTCTTCTGGATCTCGGTGGAGCCCCCGCCGATCGTCGAGTAGCGCTGGAACGCGTACAGGCGGGTCCACTTGCCCCGGTCGACCGCGTCGGGGCCGCCGCGGGCCAGCGCGCCGGCCGGGCCGAGCAGGTCGACCGCGAGCTCGGCCAGCGTCTGCGCCATCGACGACCACGAGAGTTTGGCGAAGGGCACCTCGGGCCAGTTCTTCTCGCCCTTCATGATCTTGCTCAGCGCCCGCAGTGACAGCAGGCGCGCCAGCTCGATCTCCGTCCACACCTTCGCGATGCGGTCCCGCAGCGACGGGTCCTCGAGGGCCCCGGGGTTGACCGACTTGGCCGTCCCGACCATGGCCCGCAGGTCGGCGGCGAGGATGGCGATCTGCGACGCGATGCCGACGCGCTCGTAGCCGAGGGTGCCCATGGCGACCATCCAGCCGGCGCCCTCGTCGCCGAGGCGCCACTTGGCCGGGATGCGCACGTCGGTGAAGAAGATCTCGTTGAAGAGCTCCTCACCCGCCATGTCGCGGATCGGCCGCACGTCGATGCCCGGCGTCTTCAGGTTGAGGACGAACGCCGTGATCCCGTCGTGCTTCTTCCCGCGCTCAATGGCGGTCGGGTCCGTCCGCAGCAGGAACAGGCCCCACGTGGCCAGGTGGGCGGAGCTGATCCAGATCTTCGACCCGTTGATCACGTACTCGTCCGCGTCGGCGTCGTAGATCGCCGTCGTCCGCAGATTGGCCAGGTCGTTGCCCGCCATCGGCTCGCTGAAGCCCTGGCACCAGTGCTCCTCCGCCTCGAGGATCGACGGCAGCCACTGCGCCTTCTGCTCCTCGGTGCCCCAGGCGATGATCATCGGCCCGATCTGCCAGATCCCGTTCGTGTTGAACATGCCCGGCGTGCGGTACTCGGCCATCACCTCGGAGTAGAGGAGGCGCTGCATGGCGTTGACGCTCCGCCCCTGGGCGTACTCGGGGCCCCAGTGGATGGCGGCCCACCCGCCCTCGTGCAGCTTGCGCTGCCACTTCTGGCGGCGCTGCTGGCTCGCCTCGCCGCTCAGGCTCGCATCGTCACCGAGGGACTCGGCTTCCAGGAAGGGCGGCAGGTTCTCGTCCAGCCAGGCCCGGAGCTCGTCACGGAACTTCTCGTCCTCGGGTGCCAGGGCAAAATCCACGGGGGAAGGGTATCCGACCGCCGTGTACTGTGACGCCGGTGTCAGGGAATAGCGCGACGCCGGCGGAGTGGGACGTAGGACCTAGGACGTAGGACGTAGGACGTAGGACGTAGGACGTAGGACGTAGGACGTAGGACGTAGGACGTAGGACGTA
>JBEKVF010000170.1:0-5828 GCA_049514295.1 Acidimicrobiales bacterium | reverse complement strand
CCTCGGCCTGAGCCAGGGCCTCCGCCTCCGCCTGAGCCAGGGCCTCCGCCTCCGCCTGAGCCAGGGCCTCCGCCTCCGCCTCGGCTTCCGCGCGCACCCGAGCTTCCGCCTGCGCTTCGGCCTCCGCCATCGCCTGGGCTTCCACGTCTGCTCGCGCCCGAGCCTCTTCGGCTTCGGCTTCGGCTCGCGCCCGCGCCACCGCTACGGCCTCCGCCTCTGCCTCGGCTTCCGCGCGCACCCGAGCCTCTGCCTCGGCTCGCGCCTCCGCCTCCGCTTGTGCCCGGGCTTCCGCCTGCGCTTCCGCTTCCTCGTCCGGGAACGACATGCGAACGGTCTCTTCCATCCGTTCGAACGCGGCCCCGACACGGGCATCCGCCGCCAGCTCGGAATCCTGCGCTTTCAGTTCGGTATCCGTCTCGGCCTTGACATCCGCGTCCGGCAGGAACTTGTCCCAGCGGTACTCGAAGTCGTCTATCTCCAGCTCGGAGTCGTCCAGCTCCAGCTCGGCGTCCGTCTCGAGCTCGGCATCCTCGTCCGGCACGAACTGGTCCCATTGGAAGTCGGAGTCGTCCAGCTCGGGATTGTCGGAAAGTCCGGTACTCATGGCGCAATGAACTCGAAGTCGACGGTGCGCCAGTCGGACGGGGTGGACGCCACGACGAGGACGGCGCACGCGATGGAGGGGGCCGTGCGGTGCCTGCCCATCGCACGCAGGAGGCCGCCGCTGTGGTGGTCGAGCCGCCCCCGGGGCCGTGAGGGAGTCCGGTGCGCGGCGTCGCCGTCCTGGGGCGGCGCGTCGGAGGGCTGACGGGCCCCCCGGCCGGAAGTTGGGTCCACGATGAACTATCGGTCGGGAGCCCGAAGGAATTGAGCCTTCTTCGTGAGCGGAGGAGGTGGGATTTGAACCCACGGTTGGTTGCCCAACACACGATTTCCAGTCGTGCCGATTCGGCCGCTCTCGCACTCCTCCGAGACTGCAGCCTGGTCAGGCTAACGGCCGCGACGGCCCTGGATGAGCCGACCGGCGCCGGGATCCGCCGGCCGTCGTATCACGCTGCTGTCATTTTTGTCACCCTGTGGTGTCGGACCCGGCCGAGGCGATCACCAGGGTGATGGACAGGGCGGCCTGCTCCGTCCTGGTGGTGTAGGGAATCGGTCCCAGGTGAGCCGCTAGCCTGGACTCGCGCCGTCCCGTTGCTGGGTGCGGTGGCCGGGTCCTGCGCAACGGCCGCTCGTGAATCGAGTCAGGGTCGGAAGGCAGCAGCTCTCAGCGGGTATGGCCGGGTGCCGTAGCCAACCTGGCCGCCGCACCGAGCACCGGGAGCCGGCCCCGGGCCGGCGTGCCTGAGCGCATGGGTAGGCTCGGCCGACATGGCCGACACCCCCTTCGTCTCGCTCTACCGCCGCTTCCGGCCGGGGCGATTCGACGAGATCAGGGGACAGGACCATGTCGTGCGGGCGCTGCGCAGCGCCGTGCGCGACGACCGGGTGTCGCACGCCTACCTCTTCAGCGGGCCCCGCGGCACCGGCAAGACATCCTCGGCACGGATCCTGGCCAAGGCGCTCAACTGCGAGGCCCCCGTCGACGGCGAGCCGTGCGGCACCTGCACCTCGTGCGTCGAGATCACCCAGGGGAGCTCGCTCAACGTGCACGAGCTCGACGCGGCGTCGAACAACGGTGTCGACGCCATGCGCGAGTTGGTGGCCCATGCATCACTGGGCACGCCGGGGCGCTGGAAGGTCTACATCGTCGACGAGGTCCACATGCTCTCGACCGCGGCGGCTAACGCTCTGCTGAAGACGCTGGAGGAACCGCCGAGCCACGTCGTCTTCGTCCTCGCCACGACAGACCCGCAGAAGGTGCCGCCGACGATCCGCAGCCGGACCCAGCACCTCGAGTTCCGCCTCCTCGGCGCGGAGACGCTGCACAGCCTGCTCGAGTCGGTCAACGCTGACGCGGGACTCAACCTCGATGAGGAGGCGCTTGAGGCGGCTGTGCGGCGGGGACGGGGCTCGGCCCGCGATGCGCTCTCGGCCCTGGACCAGGTCGCCGCGGCGGGGTCCGCCGACGCGGCCCGGCCCGAGCTGGCGCAGGTACTGAACGCGCTGGCCGACGGCGACGTCAGCCAGGTGCTGGTCGCCCTCAGCGCGCTGCTGGCCGGTGGCTGGGGCCCACAGCAGCTGGCGACCGAGCTCATCGACGACCTGCGCCAGCTCTTCCTCGCCGCGCTGGCTCCCGAGCTGTGCGCAGTCTCCGGATCGTCGTTGGAGCGCTTCACCTCACTGGCCGAGACGATGGGGCTGGCCCGGGTGGTGCGGAGCATGGAGATCCTGGGCAACGCGCTGGTCGACATGCGCGAGGCGCCTGACGCGCAGGTGGTGCTCGAGATCGCCGTCGTGCGTGCCGTGCGGCCCGACCTCGACTCAGGCATGGAGGCGCTGTCCGAACGGGTGAGCGTCCTGGAGCGCTCCCGCTCGGGCGCCGCCGCCTTCCCACGCCCGGGAGCGGCGGGAGAGGGTGGTGCGTCCGGTGCCCCTGCTGAGCGCGGGGCGGCGCCGGCCGCGCCGCCGGAGCCGGCCGGACGCCCGGCTGGTGACGTGGGCAAGCGCCCCTCCATCGGTGCCGTGCGGCGGAGCCAGCAGGCCGGCGGTGCCCCCCCGGCTCCGACCCCGGCTGCGCCGGAACCTCCGGCGGCCGAACCCGCCGCGCCCGAGCCTCCGGCGGCCGCCGCGGCCACCCCTGCCGCCGAGGCACCCGCGGCCGGACCGGTCGACCGTGACAGCCTGACCGAGGCCTGGGGCGACGGGATCCTCCGCACCCTTCCGGCCCGCGCCAAGGCGCTCTACAGCGCCGGCCGCTTCGTTGCCGTCGACGCCCAGGGCGCGCACTTCGCGCTGCCCAATGCCGCTCACCGTGACCGCTGCGCCGAACTGGTCCCCACGGTCGAGACCGCGCTCGCCGCGCACTTCGGCACGCCCGTGACGCTCGTCCTCGATGTGGACGACGCCGGTCCACCGGCCGTGGGCACACCGAGTCGGCCCGCGGCACCGCGGGGCGGCGGTGACCAAGGCCGCGATGCGGACGTCGACGACGTCGACCCGGCCGAATTTCTCGAACACACGCCCGACGCCGGCGCCGACCAGGAGTCGGCGGCCGAGGCGCGCCTCCTCGAGGCCTTCCCGGGTGCCAGCGAGGTGGCCGGCTAGATGTACACCGGGTCCCTCCGCTCCCTCATCGACGAGCTCGGCCGGCTGCCCGGCATCGGGCCGAAGTCGGCCCAGCGCATCGCCTTCCACATCCTGAAGGTGCCCGGCGAGGACGCGCGCCGGCTGGCCGACGCCATCATCGCCGTCAAGGAGCGCACCACGCTCTGCGAGATCTGCTTCAACGTGGCCGAGTCCGGCGCGCTGTGCGCCGTCTGCAGCGACGACCGGCGCGACCCCGACGTCATCTGCGTCGTCGAGGACCCGCGCGACATCGTGGCCGTTGAGCGCACCGGGTTCAAGGGCCGCTACCACGTCCTCGGGGGCGCGCTCAGCCCGCTCGACGGGATCGGGCGTGAGCAGCTCCGCCTGCGCGAGCTCCTCGACCGTGTCAACCAGGGCGTCATCCGCGAAGCCATCGTCTGCACCAACCCCACCATCGAGGGCGAGGCGACCGCGATGCTCGTGGCACGAGAGCTCACCCCGCTCGGCGTCACCGTCTCGCGTCTGGCCAGCGGGCTGCCGGTCGGTGGCGACCTCGAGTACGCCGACGAGCTGACCCTCGGCCGGGCGCTCGAGGGGCGGCGCCCGCTCGAAGTGTGAGCAGCCGGGAACCGGGCCGACCGGCCGTCCCGTAGAATTGCCGGATGCGGATTGCCATCGTCGGAGCGACTGGGCAGGTGGGCGTCGTCCTGCGCTCCATCCTGGCCGAGCGCAATTTCCCGGTGGACTCCATGCGCTACCTCGCCTCGGCGCGGTCCGCCGGCTCGACGCTCCGCTGGGGTGACGCCGACATCGTCGTCGAGGACGCCGAGACGGCCGACCTCTCGGGCATCGACCTGGCGCTGTGCTCGGCACCGGCCTTGGTGTCGCGTGCGTTGGCGCCCCGCCTGGTCGCCGCGGGCGCCACGGTCATCGACAACTCCTCGGCGTGGCGCATGGACCCCGACGTCCCCCTCGTGGTGCCCGAGGCCAACGCCGAGGCGCTGCGCTCCATCCCCAAGGGCATCGTGGCCAACCCCAACTGCACCACCATGGTGGCCATCCCGGTCCTCAAGCCGCTGCACGACGAGGCGGGCCTCACCCGGCTGATCGTCTCGTCGTATCAAGCGGTGTCGGGCGGCGGCGTCGAGGCCGTGCGCGAGCTCGCCGAGCAGCTGTCCAAGACGGTCGACCACGCCGCGGACCTCACCTTCGACGGCTCGGCGGTCGACTACCCGCCCCGCAGTGTCTATCCCGTGCCGATCGCGCACAACGTGATCCCGCTGCAGTTCAAGATCGTCGACGACGGCTCGCTCGAGACGGACGAGGAGCAGAAGTACCGCGACGAGGCCCGCAAGATCCTGGGCGTCCCCGACCTGGCCGTTACCACCACCTGTGTCCGGGTGCCCGTTTTCACGGGTCACTCGGCCGCCATCGTGTGCGAGTTCGAGCGGCCCATCACCCCCGAGCGCGCCACCGAGGTACTGCACACCGCACCGGGCGTGGAGCTGGCGGAGATCCCGACGCCGCTCATGGCGGCCGGCCGCGACGTCTCCTATGTCGGCCGCATCCGGCGGGCCCAGGGTGCACCCAACGCCCTGGCGCTCTTCGTCTCCGGCGACAATCTGCGCAAGGGTGCCGCGCTCAACGTCGTGCAGATCGCCGAGGAGCTGGTCGCCCTCCGCAGCTGAGCCCGGCGGGAGTCAGTCCGCCCCGGACGACACCGGCTCGGGGCCGCCGACCACCAATGCCGACATGCGGCGGGCCAGGTTGACGGCGTGGTCGCCGAAGCGCTCGTAGAAGCGGGCCACCATCGCCAGCTCGATCGCGACCGGCAGGGGCATGGTGCCCGCCACGAGCTCCGCAGTCAGGGTCACGTGGAGGTCGTCGAGCTCGTCGTCCAGGTCGTCGATGGAGGAGGCGGCGTCGGCGGAACGCTCGGCGAAGGCGTCCGCCGTCTCGCGCCAGATGGTGGTGGCCACCTCGCCCATGCGCTCGACGAGGCCGCGGCTGCGGGCCGACATCTCGGCCCCGAGCCCCCGGGCGGCCCGGCGGGCGATGTGCTCGGCCAGGTCGCCGTTGCGCTCCATGTCGGGCAGCATGCGCAGGATCGCCACGAATTCCCGGCGTTCGTCGGGCGACGTCTCGCCGTTGACGAGCTGGTGCTGCACGGTGGTCGAGATCTGACCGATCAGCTTGTCGATGACCTCGTCGCGCTTGACCAGCTCCTTGGCGGCGTCGCGGTCGCCTGCCAGCAGGGCGTGCGTGGCACCGGCGATGCCCTCGCCGACGAGCGCGAAGACCTGCGCGAAGAGCCGGTCGACCTCGTGGGGCTCCGGCATCGTGCGCGGCCACAAGGGTTGTTCCATGGCCAGGGGACCGATCTGGGGCGGGTTCTCCTCAGCCTGGTCGTGGTCCGGAGTCGTCCTCGTGCTGGCACCGAGTTTGAACGGCATCCGAGTCACGCTACCGGCTCCGTTGCAGCGTGACGACCCCGAGATCCTGGGTCCCACGCGGGATCCCGATCGGGGGGGTACGGGGCAGGTGGCGAGCGGTCCCCGAAGTTGACACACCCCATCGTTACATTGGCCACATGGTCATCGGAGTGGTCCTCGGGCTCGCCGTCGGGCTGGCGATCGGCA
>JBEKVF010000169.1:0-5871 GCA_049514295.1 Acidimicrobiales bacterium | reverse complement strand
GCTACCGGTCATCCGTTGCCCCCTTCGGCCCCAATGCTCGTGGCCGTACGCACACCCGGGCCGATGTGCCGCGTGCAGCAGTCGGTGAACGGACCGACACAGCACCGCAACCATATGGCACCCGGACGCGCCCGATCACGGGGTAGGTTGCCCTCAGTATGGGGGATGCAGTCGGGGGGCTGATGCTCCAGGCACCTGGCGCGGCCGACGACGCTCCTCCGGCCGACGTACCCACGCCGCGCACGAGCCGCTGGTGGTTCTGGCGGTCGCCACCGGACCAACCCGGCTGGGCCCGTCCCCTGCTGCTCGTCGTGGCCGCTCTGGCCGCACTGTCCTACGCGTGGGGCATGAACAGCGCGACGCTCGAGACGTTCTACGCCGCCGCGGTGCGCAGCATGTCTCAGAGCTGGCACAACTTCTTCTTCGGCGCCTTCGACCCCTGGGGCACGGTCACCGTCGACAAGCTGCCCGGCGCGTTCTGGGTGCAGGCGCTGTCGGTCCGGGTGTTCGGCTTCCACGTGTGGTCCGTCGTGCTCCCCCAGGCCGTCGAGGGCACCCTCACCGCGCTCGTGCTCTACCGTGCCGTGCGGCGCGTCGCCGGCGCGGCCGCCGGGCTGGCCGCCGCCGCCGTGCTGGCGGCCACACCGGTCACGATCCTGCTCAACCGGGGCAACATCTCGGACTCCCTCCTGATCCTCCTATTGGTGCTGGCGGCCGACGCCACGACGGCCGCCTTCACGACGGGGCGCCTGGCCCACCTGCTGGTGGCGGGCGTATGGGTGGGGCTGGCCTTCCAGGCGAAGATGCTCCAGGCGTGGCTCGTGCTCCCCGCGCTCTTCCTGGCGTACCTGCTGGCGGCGCCACCGCCGGCTCTCTCCCGGCGCATGGGGCACGTCGCGCTCGCCGCGCTGGTGGCGCTCGGCGTCTCGCTTTCCTGGATGCTCGTCGTCACCGCGGTCCCAGCCCACGACAGGCCCTACGTGGACGGCAGTTGCAACAACTCTGTCTTCAGCCAGGTCTTCCTCTACAACGGTACCGACCGGCTCACGGGCAACACGCTCGATCAGCCCGGGTGCAGCGCGGCACCCGCCCCGGTCAAGGAGAGCACCAGCACGCAGGAGGTGACGGTGGCCGTGCCGCGGGGGCCCGGCCGCTTCCTCAACGGCATCTTCGGGAGGGACAGCGACTGGATGCTCCTCCCGGCGGCCGTCGCGCTCGGGGGCATCCTCGTCGCCCGCCGGCGCGAGCCCCGCACCGACCCGTTACGGGCGGCCGCGATCCTGTGGGCGGCCTGGTTGGTCTTCACCTGGTGCTTCTTCGCGTCCTCAAACTTCATCAACTCGTACTACCTGGCGGCACTCGCGCCGCCGATCGCCGCGCTCTGCGGCCTGGGACTGACCCTGGCCTGGCGGCTGCGGGCACGCCGCGCCACGCGCGCCGTCCTGCTCGGCACCGTGGCTACCGGCACCGCCTACGTCCTCTACCTGCTCCCGACAGGAGCAGGGGTACGGCCGTGGGTTGAGGCCAGCACGCTGCTGCTCGCTCTGGCGGCGGTCGCGGTCACCGCGCGGTCTCTCCTCCCGGAGCGCCCGACCTGGGCGACGGGTGCCGCGGTGACCTTGTCTGCCGCCGCGCTCTTCCTGGGTTCGGCGTGGGCGTCGGCGACCGTCGTGGCAGCCGGGCTGGGGCCCTTCGACTCGCCCTACCAACCGGCCGCGCTCACCGCGCAGGACCACGCCACCAACGCCCGGTCCACCGCCATTTCGGCCGTTCTCAACCGCGACGCGGCCAGAGTCGCCCCGTCCGTCAGCGTCATCACCAACGAGACATCCGCGGTGTCGAGCCTCCCGATCCTCGACACCGGTCGCGAATTCCTCCCGGTGGGCGGCTTCACCGGGAGGGTGCCGAGCCCGACGCTGGCCCAGTTCGTCGGCGACGTGCGGAGCGGCAGGGTCACGGTGGTGCTGGCCGCGGTAGCGCCGCGCACCCGCAACCCCGACATGCTGTGGGCCATCGCACACTGCCCGCCCCTGCGCTACCGCGGGCCCGACAGCGACATCGGGGGGCGGTTGATGCGCTTCTACGTCTGCTCGCCCGTCGACACCGGCGGCTGAGTCCGCGCCGGGCCTAGACGTCGAGGAAGCGGCGGATGGCGATGGCGGAGCCGATGGAGCCGATCGCCATGCCCACGATCACCACGACGACGTTCGTGAGCAAGACCTCCGACCCCGTCATGTGCATCGCCGTGAAGATGTTGCTGGTCGTCCGGCCGGACCCCTCGTGGTTGATGAAGAGGTAGACGAAGTAGACGACGACGGCCGCCAGCAGCGACCCGATGAACCCCTGCAGCAGGCCCTCGGACATGAAGGGGACGCGGATGAACCAGTTGGTGGCCCCCACGAGCTTCATCACCGACACCTCCCGCCGTCGGGCGAAGATCGCCATGCGGATGGTGTTGAGGATCAGGACGGCGGCGGAGATGATCAGGACGATGGCGATGGCCAGGCAGACCCACTTCGAGACGTTGATGACCGTCTCCTCGTTGTGGATGGTCTGCTGGGGCTCGGTGACCGACAGCACGCCTGCGGTGCCGCTGAAGGTGCGCACGACCTGGGCGGCATCGGTGAGTGCAACGGGGGTGCACCAGTAGGAGGTCGGCATCTCGGACTCGGTCGTGGCCTGGAAGACGTCGGAGGGCAGCAGCCGGCGGGCCTCGGCGAAGTTGCGTGTCTTGTTCCAGTAGGCGCAGGGCTGGACGACGTAGTTCAGCTGCGCCAGCTGGGTGCCGACGGCAGCGATCTCCTGCGAGTTGGCGTTGGGCTCCATCCATACCGTCACCTGGGTGCCCCGCTCGAGGGTCCCGGTCGCGTTCGCCGACCCCTGCCGGAGGAGCAGCGCCGCACCGACAAGTGAGAGGGACACCGCCACGGTGAGGACGGCGGCGATGGTCATCAGCCGGTTGCGCCACAAGTTCGACGCCGTCTCGCGGACGACGTAATCGACCGAGACCGCCATGTCAGCCCATGCCTCCCGCTGCCACCTCGATCGTCTGCTGCCCCGAGCCGTCGAAGCCGTAGACGCCGCGCGCCTGGTCGCGCACCATCACGCCGTTGCTGAGCTCGATGACACGCCGCCGCATCTTGTCCACCAACACCTCGTCGTGCGTCGCGACGATCACCGTGGTGCCCGTCCGGTTGATGCGGTCGAGCAGCTGCATGACCCCCTGGCCCGTCTGCGGGTCGAGGTTGCCGGTGGGCTCGTCGGCCAGGAGGATGAGCGGGCGGTTCACGAACGCCCGGGCCACGGCGACGCGCTGCTGCTCACCGCCGGAGAGCTCGCTGGGCAGGTTGTCGCGCTTGTTGGCCAGGCCGACGAGGTCGAGCACCTGGGGCACCTGGTTCGCCACGACGTGCCGGGGGCGACCGATGACCTCGAGTGCGAAGGCCACGTTCTCGAACACGGTCTTGTTGGGCAGGAGGCGGAAGTCCTGGAAGACGCAGCCGATGTTGCGGCGCAGGTAGGGCACACGCCACTTGGGCAGCTCCACGATGTTACGACCGGCCTCGAGGATCTGGCCCGAGTCAGGGAGCTCCTCCCGGAGCAGGAGGCGGATGAAGGTCGTCTTGCCCGACCCTGACGCGCCGACGAGGAAGACGAACTCGCCCTTCTCGATCTCGACGGTGATGTCGCGCAGCGCGACCGTCGAGCCCTTATATGTCTTGGTGACGTTTTCGAATCGGATCATCAGTACGAGAGTGGTCGCCCCGACAGTGGACGGGGCACCCCCACGATCCTACTTTCTCTTCGTTGCGGTTTCGGGTCACCGGCTTCGGTGCAGGTCACAGACGTCTGCGCGGTCCGCCGGCGCGCGGATGCGGTCGATGAGCGCGCGGAGTGCGACGCCACCGGTCGCGCGCACGCCGTCGACGACCCCGGCGAGGCGGTGACCGCCGCCGTCCGCCTCCCTACGAGCCGACCTCGCGCTGGCGGCGCAGTTCGGCCTCCATGAACGGATCGAGGTCTCCGTCGAGCACGGCGTCGACGTTGCCGGTCTCGTGGTTGGTGCGCAGGTCCTTCACCAATTGGTAGGGGGCCATCACGTACGAGCGAATCTGGTTGCCCCAGGCATTGTCGACCCGCTCGCCGCTCAGCGCGTCGAGCTGGGCCCGGCGCTCCAGGCGGGCGCGCTCCGCCAGCTTGGCACCCAGGATCTGCATCGCCTTCGCCTTGTTCTGGTGCTGGCTGCGCTCGTTCTGGCAGGACACCACGATCCCCGTCGGCAGGTGCGTCAGGCGCACGGCCGAGTCCGTCTTGTTGACGTGCTGGCCGCCGGCACCCGACGAGCGGTAGGTGTCGATGCGGAGGTCCTTCTCGTCGATCTCCACCTCCGACGACACGTCTTCGAGGAACGGGGTGACGTCCATGGAGGCGAAGCTCGTCTGGCGCCGGTGCTGCGAGTCGAAGGGCGACATGCGGACGAGTCGGTGCACGCCGCGCTCGGTGACGAGCAGTCCGTAGGCGAAGCGGCCGTGGACGATGAAGGTGGCCGAGAGCAGCCCCGCCTCCTGACCCTCGGTGGCCTCGTCCACCTCGACGCTGAAGCCCCGACGCTCGGCCCAGCGCTGGTACATGCGCAACATCACTTCGGTCCAGTCCTGCGCGTCGGTTCCACCGGCCCCCGCGTGCACCTCGCACACCGCGTCGAGCTCGTCATAGTCACCGGAGAAGAGCGACTGCAGCTCGAGCGCCCCCAGCCGCGTGCCGAGGGTGTCGACGGTCTCCACCAGTTCGATGTCGAGCGCGGCGTCGCGCTCGCCCGCGGCGGCGGACTCCTCGGTCAGCTCGAGCAGCGCGCGGGCGTCGTCGAGTGCGCTGCGGAGCGCGTCGAGCTGGTCGAGGTCGGCCGACACCCGTCCGAGCTCCCTGGTGACGGACCGCGCGTTGTCGGGGTCGTCCCACAGGTCGAGCTTCGCCACTTCGGCCTCCAGCTCAGCCCTCCTGGCCTGGAGTTTCTCGCGCCCGAGATAACGCTCGGCCTCGGCCAGCCGCTCCCCCAGCGCTTCGAGCTCGGATGTGAAGTCGCGGGGTGCCTCGGCCGCCGGGCCGTCAGGCGGCGCCATGGCAGAACTTGAACTTCTTGCCGCTCCCGCACCAGCAAGGGTCGTTGCGACCCACCTTCTCGTGCTGTTCCTTCACGATGGGCACGAGGGCGTTGGGGTCCGGGGGGTTGGGCCGCTTGATCTGCGCCTTGCCGCCGCCGTTGCCGTTGCCCGCGGCAGCGGGGGCCGTGAGGACGGTCGACTGGGCGGCGACGTTGGCGCCCTGCTCGGCCAGCAGCGCCGAGGCCAGCGCGCCGGTCTCCGCCACCGGGTCCTCGGCGGCGGCGTAGACAGCCCGGTCCAGGTCCGGCTCGGCGGCGGGCGCCTGCACCGCCTCGATGTGAAGGATGTAGCGCAGGTAGTCGTTGTCGATGACCTCCATCAGCTGGCCGAACATGGAGTAGCCCTCCTGCTGCCACGCGTTCAGGGGGTCGGCCTGGACGGTCCAGCGCAGGTGGATGCCGTCCTTCAGGTTGTCCATCTCCGCCAGGTGGTCGCGCCAGCGGGCGTCCATGATCTGGAGGTACACGTCGCGCTCTATCTGGCGCATCGTCTCCGCGCCGCCCGGCATGGACTCCGAGTGCGTCTCGTAGTGCTCGAGTGCCTCCTCGACGATGGACTCGACGAGGTCGTCTGTCGTGGCGGCCTGCTCGAGGTCGGCCACGGTGAACTTCGTCGGGTAGAACTGCATCAGCCCGTCGACGAGTGACTTGAGGTCCCAGTCCTCTTCGAACTCCGTCCGGCAGTGCTCGGCGACGAGCTTCTCGGCCGC
>JBEKVF010000168.1:0-5892 GCA_049514295.1 Acidimicrobiales bacterium | reverse complement strand
GCTCGGCCGCGGTGATGGCCGCCTGGGTCGCCTTCGCCCCCGCCTCCTGCACCACCTCGGCGACGACCGGCGCGGCCGTGGCGTACGACGTCGGGGTCCGCGACGTGATCTGCACGAGGAGGTAGGTCCCGTTGTCATCGATGGGTGCCGAGACGGTGCCAGTCGGTAGCGACGCAACCTTGAAAGTCGACGGGAGCTCAGACGCGATGATCGGCAGCATCTCGCACGTCTGCGGCCCGCCCTGGGTCGCCTTCGCCGCCACCTGGGAGAACGGCGTCCCGAAGGCCACCTCGGCCGCCGCCGCCTGGGCGGCCGATTGGCTGGAGTACACCCCCACCGTCCAGCACGCCGTGTCGAACTCGGCCTGGTGCTGCAGGAAGTAGCCCTCCAGGTCGGCCGCGCTGGAGCCGACGCCGGCGAGGTCCTCCTGCAGCGCGCTGGCGGTGGCGACGAACTGCACCTGCTGGTCGACGAACGACGCCGGCATGGTGCTCAGCACCTCCTCGCCGGTAAGGGGCTGGCCAGTCACGCTGCAGCTGTCGTGGACGTTCTGGCCCTGTGCCGTCTGGAGCACCTCGGACATGACCTGTGAGATCTGCCCGCTCAGGCTGGCCCGCGCGTCCGCCAGCTGGGCGGGCGTCACGGTGACGTGGCGCGCGTCCGCCAGCTGCAGCACGAGCTGGTGACCGACCTCGGTGTCGAGGTACGTGGCGACGAACGCGCTGGTGGCCGTGGGGTGGTCCCCTGCCCCGTCCTGGCCCTTGCCAACGCCGGTGACGGGCGGCAGCTGCTCGCTCCCGCTCGACGAGAGGTAGGCCTGCGAGTTCAGGTAGCACTGATAGTAGGCGCTGCCGGCGATCGCGCTCACGTCGGAATTGAGCGATGCCTGGCTGACGCTGGTGCCGTTGACGTCGGCCGCGTTGGTGGGCACGGTCAGCGCAGCCGCGGCAACGCCGCCGGCGAGAACGATGAGGAGGACGAGGAGCCGCTTCACGCGCCGCGCATGCTACAAGCTGTCCCCGTCGGGTCCCGCATCGCCCAGCGGGACCAGCTCCTCAATGACGCTGCGGATGGCGTCGGCGGTCGGCGCCCCCGCGGCAATCGGCACCAGGAGCTGGGCCAGGTCCTCGCGGTAGGTGGCACCGGGTGCCAGCCGCCGCAGCCGCACCTGGGCACTGGCGGGCAGCGTGACGGGCGACACCCGCACCGTGGGTTGGCGGGTGCCACCCGGCCGGACGGAGCTCATGGTGACTTCACCGATCCCGCGCTCCATCGCGCTGGCGCGCAGCCGGGCCACCGCGAGGAGGCCCTGGGCCGGGGCGGGCAGCGGGCCGTAACGGTCGGCCCACTCCACGCCGATGTCGTCCACGTCCGCCGCCGTGCCGGCCGACGCCAGCCGGCGGTAGGCCTCGAGGCGGGCGTCCTCGGCCGCCACGTACTCCTTGGGCAGGTGCGCGTCGCCCGGGACGTCGATGGAGACCGTCGGGGGTGCGGGCCTGGCCTCGCCGCGGGCCTCCGCCACCGCCTCCGCCACCAGCTGGACGTAGAGGTCGTAGCCCACCGCCGCGATGTGACCGGACTGGTCCGAGCCGAGCAGGTTCCCGGCCCCCCGGATCTCGAGGTCGCGCATGGCGATCTTGAAGCCGGAGCCGAGCTCGGTGTGCTCGCCGATGGTGCGCAGGCGCTCGTAGGCCTGCTCGGACAGGACGCGGTCGGCCGGGTGGAAGAGGTAGGCGTAGGCGCGCTGGCCGGCGCGGCCCACCCGGCCGCGGATCTGGTGGAGCTGACCCAGGCCGAGGAGGTCCGCCCGGTCCACGATCAGCGTGTTGACCGACGGCATGTCGATGCCCGACTCAATGATGGTCGTGCACACGAGCACGTCGTAGCGCCGCTCCCAGAAGTCGAGCACCACGGTCTCGAGGCTCCCCTCGTCCATCTGCCCGTGGGCGATCGCCACCCTGGCCTCAGGAACGAGGCCGCGGACCTCGCTGGCGACGCGGTCGATGTCGGACACGCGGTTGTGCACGTAGAAGGCCTGGCCCTCACGCAGCAGCTCGCGCCGCAGCGCCTCGCTCACCGCGGACGGGTCCTGCTCGCCGACGTAGGTGAGGATGGGGCGGCGGTCGGCCGGCGGCGTGTTCACCATGGACAGGTCCCGGATGCCCGTCAACGCCATCTCCAGCGTGCGCGGGATCGGGCTGGCCGTGAGCGTCAGCACGTCGACACCCTCGGCCATGCGCTTCACCGTCTCCTTGTGCGACACCCCGAAGCGCTGCTCCTCGTCGACCACGAGCAGCCCGAGGTCCTTGAACTGCACGTCCTGCGCCAGCAGCCGGTGCGTGCCGATCACCACGTCGACGCTCCCGTCGGCCAGCCCCTGCACGACGGCCTTCTGCTGCGCCGGGGACAAGAAGCGGCTCAGCATCTCGACCCGTACCGGGTATGGCGCGTACCGGTCCGCGAAGGTCTGCGCGTGCTGGCTCGCCAGCAACGTCGTCGGGGCCAGCACCGCGGCCTGCGCGCCCTCCTGCACCGCCTTGAAGACGGCCCGCATCGCCACCTCGGTCTTGCCGAACCCGACGTCGCCGCACACCAGGCGGTCCATCGGCCGTGGCTCCTCCATGTCGCGCTTGACGTCGGCGATGGCCTTCAGCTGGTCCTCGGTCTCGACGAACGGGAACGAGGACTCCATCTCCGCCTGCCACGGCGTGTCGGGGCCGAAGGCACGCCCCTCGACGGCCAGGCGGCGCCGGTACAGCGCCACCAGGTCGGCCGCGACCTCGGCGGCGGCCGCACGGACCCGGGCCCGGGTGCGCTGCCAGTCCGCACCACCCATTTTCGAGAGCGTCGGGGACTCGCCGCCGCTGTAGGGGGTGATCGCCTCGATCTGTTCCACCGGGAGGTAGAGGCGGTCGGAGCCCCGGTACTGCAGGATCAGGTAGTCGCGCGTCGTCCCGCCCATGGTCCGGGTCGTCACGCCCTCGAAGCGGGCCACGCCGTGCTGGCGGTGGACGACGAAGCTGCCGGACTCGAGGTCGTCGAAGAACCCGTCCGCCGCCCGGGCCCGCGGGCGGGCGCGCCGGTGCGGCATCCGGCGGCCGGTGACGTCGGTCTCCGAGAGGACGGCCGCCTTGGCCTCGGGGAGGATGAAGCCGCTGGTGACGGGTGCCGCCACCACGACGGCGCCCGGCCTACCCGTCGCTGCCTCCACCACCGGAACGTGCACGCCCTCCTCGACCAGGGCGGCCGACAGCCTGGCGGCGCCGGCAGCCGTAGCGGCGCACAGCGTCACCGAGTACCCATCGCCCACCAGCCGGGTCACCCCGGCCGCGAGCCGGGCCGGGTCCCCCGCCACCGGGTCGAAGCGGCGCACCGTGAGCGCGCTGGTCGACGGCCCTTCGGGGACGTTGGGCAGGGCGACGACGCCGGCCGCGCAGTCGCGCAGCAGGCGGTCGAAGTTGACGTGGAGGCGCGGGAAGGTGTCCTCCTCCCCCTCCTTGGCCCCCCACGTCGCCGCGAGCGTCTCGGCCAACGCGGCCTCCTCGTCGAGGAGCTGGGTGCCCCGGTCCCTGATCCGGCGCGGCTCGGCGAGGACCACCTGGCCGCCCGCCGGAAGCAGGTCGGGGAGCACCCGCTCGGTGCGCTCGAGGAACGGGAGCCACGACTCCATGCCGTCGAACTGCTCGCCGCGCGCCAGACGCTCCCACACCGACGCACCCCAGGGCCGCCGCGTCGTCAGCGACTCCGCCGCGGCCTGGATCTCGGGGGTGGCGACGAGCTCGCGGCACCCGAAGAGGGCGACAGCGCCGATGTCGTGCAGCGAGCGCTGGTCGCTGACGGCGAACGCGGTGAGGCGGTCGACCTCGTCGCCCCACAGGTCGATGCGGACCGGCACGTCCGCCGTGGGGGGGAACACGTCGACGATCCCGCCGCGCACGGCGAACTCGCCGCGGTGCTCGACCTGGTGCTCGCGGCGGTACCCCCGGGCCACCAGCTCGGGGAGGAGCGCGCCGACGTCGACCTGCTGGCCCGGCCGGATGACGACCGGCGCGGTCCCGCCGGGGGGCCCCAGCCGCTGGAGCAGCGCGCGGACCGGCGCGACGATCACCCGCGGGGGCGCCGGCAGCGTGCCGTCGGGTGTGTGCGTCAGCGCGTGCAGCACGGCCAGGCGCCGCCCCATCGTCTCGATCTCGGGGCTGACACGCTCGAAGGGCAGGGTCTCCCACGCCGGCAGGACGGTGACCGGTCCGGAGAGGGCACCGACGACCTCGCCGGCCGCCGGGTCGCCCTCCGGCGCGAGCAGGCAGGCCAGGTCGTCCCCCAGGCGCTCGGCGTCGAGGCCCGTCGCGGTGACCACGAGCAGCGGGGACCGCTCCGTGAACGTCGCCAGCGCGGCGACCACCACGCCCTGCGCCGCCTCCGGGACGGCCACCGTGGCATCGGCGGCCCCGAGGACCGCACCGATCACCGGATCGGTGCGCAGCAGGTGCGGGACGGCGGCCAGGCTGCCGCCGGCCGGCGTCGGCGAAGGGGTGGGGAGGGGCGCGGTCATCGGTCAGGTGGGCAGCGAGTGGCACCACGCCATGGCGGCGTCGATGCCGTCGGCCACGATGCGCTCGACCGCGTCAGCGGCGATCTGGACCGAGGCGGCCAGGAGCTCCCTGACCGCCTTGGGCGGGCGCTTGAGCACGTGGGCCGCGCCCTGGGCCGCGCTGGGGGGCTTGCCCACGCCGATGCGGACGCGGAGGAAGTCGTTCGTGTGGAGGTGGTCCGAAATGGAGCGCAGGCCGTTGTGGCCGGCGAGGCCGCCGCCCGCCTTGAGGCGGACCGTCCCGGGCGCGAGGTCGAGCTCGTCGTGCACGATGACGACGGACGCCGGGTCGGTAACCCCGAAGCGCTTCGCCAGGGCGCGCACGGCGAGTCCGGACTCGTTCATGTAGGTGGTCGGCACGGCGAGGGCGACCCGCTGGCCGGCGATGGTCGCCAGCGTGACCCGGGCCGGCACCCCCTTCTCCGCCCGCAGGGAGGCGCCGTGGCGGTCCGCCAGCAGCGTGACCGCATCGGACCCCGCGTTGTGCAGGCTCCCGGCGAACTCCGCACCTGGATTCCCGAGCCCGACGACCAGCAGGTCCGCCGGGGTCCCCCGGCGCTCCGACCGGGCGAAAGGGCGGCGCAGGGCCTAGCCCTCTCCGCCCGTGGTCTCGGATGCCTCCCCGGTCGGCTCGGCGGTCTCCCCCGCAGCCCCTTCCTCGGCCTCACCCTCGGCGCCTTCCTCCTCGGCGGTGACGACGCGGGGAGGTTGTCCGATGGCGATCGCCGTCTCGGCGTCGACCTCGGTGGTGACGCCCTCGGGCAGCGAGATGTCGGACACCCGCACCTGCCCGCCGATGGTCAGCTCGGTGATGTCGACCTCGAGCACCGTCGGGATGGCTCCCGGCAGCGCCCGGATGGGGAGGGTGAACATCTGCTGCTCCACGAGCCCGTCGCCGTGGTGCACCTCGAGCGCCTCGCCCACGAGGGTGATCGGCACGTCGGCGCTGATGACCTCGTCGCGCCGGACGATCACGAAGTCGATGTGGGTGACCGTCTGGGCGACCGGGTGGCGCTGCATCTCGCGGGCGATGGTCAGGAACCTGCCCGACCCCGTGTCGAGGGACAGCAGCTGGTTGGCCCCGGCATCGGTGTTGAGGGCGGCCCGCAGCTCCCGGGCCACGACAGCGACCGGCACGGGGTCGGTCCCGTGCCCGTAGATGACGCCGGGGATCTTCCCCTCGCGCCGCAGGCGGCGCACGGCGCGCGAGCCGAGGGGGCGCCCGACTTCGGCGGCGAGAACGACTTCGGCCATAACGGATCTCCTCAGGTGGCGAGAGCGGCGTGCGCGGACGGGCTCGG
>JBEKVF010000167.1:0-5899 GCA_049514295.1 Acidimicrobiales bacterium | reverse complement strand
GCTGCTCGCGCTTTGTCGATTCGGCCCATGAGGGGTTCTGACGCCGAGGGCCTGATTGCGTTGTACGCCGGTCTTAACACGGACGACCAATACCGACGCTTCTTCAGCGGCCACCCGCCCCCCGAGTCTTTCGTGAGGAAGATGACGAACGCCACAGAGCGCGGTGGGTTCGGACTGATTGCGGTCATAGAAGGACCAGACAGCATGAGCCGGATTGTCGGTGAGGCCACCTATGAGTTGCTTCCCGATGGCGATGGGGAACTAGGTATCACGGTCGCCGAGGATGCACGCGGGTGGCTAGGGCCGTACCTGCTCGATGCATTGGTCGAGGCGGCCGCCGCCCGAGGTGTCCCGAACCTCGAGGCTGATGTGCTGGTCGCGAACCGCCGGATGCTGACCATGCTGCGCGCACGGGGTTACGCCGTCGTCGATCACGACGAGCAGCCCGCCGTCGTCCGGGTCGCTATCGGCACCACCCAGCGCGTACCCACCTGGCCGGGTAATCACGAACGTCCCCGGCTCCTCGTCGAGGTACCCGGCGGGCGCTGGCACGCCGAAGAGGCAGCCCGAGCGGCGGGGTTCCAGGTGTTGGCCTGCCCGGGCCCCCTCCTCGGCTGGTCACACTGCCCGGCCCTGCGCGGCGAGCCGTGCCCCTTGGCGGCCGGTGCCGACCTCATCGTCGACGCTGTCCCGCACGAAACCGGACGATCCCTCCTCGACGCTCACCGGCGCGTCCACCCGTCCGTGCCCATCTGCGTCGAGCTTCCGTCCGGAGAGAGCGACCTCGACGCCAACGCCTCGAAGATTCCACGCGGCACGAGCGACACCGTCGTCATAGGTATCTTGGAGCGGCTGGCGAAGAAGGCTCCGGCTCCGGTCCGCGAGTCCCCGCAGCGCCAGAACGTCCGGCAGTCGCTCGATGGCCCGCCCGACGGTCCGGGGGCTCCGGCTGGCGGCGAAATACCGTGACGAGCATGCTCCGAACAGCTGCCGCACACCCAGAGCGGGAAGATCGTTCGAAGGGTGCTCAAGCAGCGCGCCCTCGGCCTGCCCGAAGGTGACACGTCGACGCTCGAGGCCACGCCGTGAACGCGTCAGGGCCGGCCGGCGATCTCGACGTGAAGGGTCCGCCATCTTCTGATCGAGATGCTCCGAATTCGCCGTTTCGAGGAACGAGCACCGGAGGACTTATGACCCGAGACGAAGCCATGGCCATCATGCGTGACGTGCTCCATCAGGTAGCGCCCGAGGCGGACCTTGAAGAGGTGGGGCCCGAGGAGATGATGGCCGAGGCGCTCGACCTTGACTCCATGGACTTCTTGAACTTCATGATCGGCCTGCATGAGCGCACCGGTGTCGAGATACCCGAGCTGGACTATCCCCAACCGTTGAGGGGTGCGCCGCCTATCTGGTTGCACACATGTAAGGGTGTAACCGGCCGCCATGGCTCTCGGTCGATTTACACCCCTAAGATCGCCTGGTCAAAGGCCAAGGGAGGCTACGTAGTGCCCACACCGAGCGAGTTGCTGCGCCGTTTCCGGCTTATGGCAGTGCCCGGACCGGCGGCCATCGCGGCGGTGCCGGCAGACCGGCGCGAGGTGCTTCGGAGGGAGCTCGAACCGGTCTTCGCCGCCCTTCGGGACGTCAACGAGGGCACCGCGGCAACATTGGCTGGGGCTGAGGCGGAAGGCCAGGAGCGTCGCTCCCGCGCAGCCGAGGAAGCCTCCGAGATCGTCGCCACGGCCCGCCGTCTGACCAGAGACGCCCGGGCCGAGGCTGCGGCGGTCCTCCTGGATGGAGCCGCCGACGAGCGTCGAGATCTCCTCGTCGCGGCTCGTCAACGTGTCGAGGACATCAGCGACAATGCCGAGCGCGCCATGCAAGCAGCAGTCGATGAGCTCGTACGACGGGTACTCTCGCTCGGCGACGCCGCAGGGTCCGCCTCGTGAGCGCCGGATGGGTCGCCGCGCAGGTCCGGAGCCGCGGTCTGGTGCAGCATTGCCTCGGCCCGGAGCGGACCCGCCAGCTGGCTGAAGCCGGATCACTCCGGCTGGCGCTCGATGTGCTCGGCACCACCGCGTACGCAAAGCAGCTCCGCCCAGACCTCGATCTGGCGGGTGCCGGGCGTGCCGTGGCCGGCTCGGTCCTGTGGAACCTTCGTGTGCTCGCCGGCTGGAGTCCACCGCTCAGCGCGTCGCGGCTCCGGGTCCTGGCTGGTGCGTTTGAGCTTGCCAATCTGCGGGGCGAGTTGGCGCGACTGGAGGCGCACGAGGCACCACATCCCTACGAACTCGGCTCTTTCGCCACGGTTCCACGTCTCTCGTCGGTGACGACGGTCAGCGAGCTTCGAAAAGCGCTTGCTGGGTCGCCGTGGGGCGACCCCGGGGCGAGTGAACCCAGTGCTCTTGTGTTGGGGCTCGAGATGGCCCTGGCTCACCGCGTCGCTGAGGACGTGCCTGAGGCCGCCGGGTGGGCCACGACGTACGCCGCGCTCGTGTTTGCCCGATGCCTGGCGTCGGGCGTGTCGTTCGAGCCCGGGACGCCGACAGCGACACATGCCAGGGCCGTGCTGGGTGAGCGCCTGGTCCAGGCGCGTTCCCTACGCGAGCTCGCTGAGGGCTTGCCGCGGCATAGTGCCTGGCTGCTGGTCGACGTCTCGGGTCCCGAGGATCTCTGGGCAGCAGAGGCGGGTTGGTGGCACCGGCTCTGGAGCGAGGGGCTGGTCCTGGTCATGCGGGGCCGTCCCGAACCTGCGGCGACCGTCGGGGCAGTTGCGGCCCTCGCGGCGGACGCGTGGCGTGTGCGCGGTGCCCTGGAAGTGGCCTCTCGACAGGGGCGGGGCGTGGAGGTGCTCGATGGCGTGGCCTGACACGCTTGCCCCCGCACGAATGGAGCGGATCGCGGTGGTTTCCCCGGTCAGCCGCGTCCGATCGGTGCTGGTCGCCGTGGCCGCAGAGGGCACGGTGGAGCCCGAACGTCTCGACAACACCCCTCCGGGGCCGGCGACCCTCGCCCTGCAACGTCTCCAGCGTGGAACACGAGGCCATGCGCCAAGGCCAGTGCTGATGGTCGAGCCCGCGGACGTGGCATCGCTCGCAGGCCGCGGCGACCTCAGCGGGCTGGCTGGCGAGGCGGAGTTGGAGCAGGTCAGGAGCAGCATGGTGCAAGAGGGCGAGGTCGCGGCGCTGGCCGGCTGGAGCCCTGCGGGCGCCGTCGATGAGCTCGCAGCACGCCTGGCCCCTCTGGGAGCGAGCATCGTTCGCCTCCGCCGGCCACCGGGGGTGCAGCCGCCCACCTCCCTGCCGGGTCGCGGTGCGACGGGGGCATTCCAGCCTCTCGTGAACACCTACGGCACGGTGCCCTACGCAGATGTGAACCCCTCGGTGCTGGCCGGACTCGCGTACGTCGTGATGTTCGGGATGATGTTCGGTGACGTGGGGCAAGGCCTGCTGCTCCTCGGTTTCGGCATCGCCGTCTGGCGGGCGGGGCCCGGCAAGGCGGCATGGCTCAGCCGGTTCCACTGGGCCGCACCGTTCGTGATCGGTGCGGCCCTGGCGAGCATCGCCTTCGGGTTCGCCTACGGCGAGGCCTTCGGCCCCACCGGTCTGGCGCCCACCCTTTGGCTCCGTCCGCTCGACAACGCCACGACGCTGCTCGCCGTGTCGATCGCTGTCGGGGCTGCCCTCCTGGCATGCTCGTATGTGCTCGGCTCGGTCAACCGCTTCCGGGAGGGCGGCCCCGTTGGTTCGCTGGTGGCACTGTCGGGACTGGCCGGAGGGAGCCTCTATTTCGGTCTGGCCCTCGTCTTTGCCGGCTGGTACGAGCACCGCTCGACACTCGCCCTCGCCGGCGCTGGCCTCGCCCTCGCCGGCTTGGCCCTTGGATTCGTCGGGCTGTTCGCCGAAGCGGGCGGCCGCGCCGGCGGGGCGCTGCAGGCGGGGATCGAGCTGTTCGACTCGGTCATTCGGCTCGGCACAAACACCGTCTCCTTCGCCCGGCTCGCGGCCTTCGGCCTGACCCACGCGGCATTGGGCGCTCTGGTGTGGGAGGGCACTGTGGACCTGTGGAGAGTCGGCGGCCTGCTCGGCGTGGTGACCGCGATCGTGTTGTTCTTGGGCGGGAACGCCATCACCTTCGCACTTGAGGCGCTCGTGGCAGGCGTGCAGGCCCTCAGGCTCGAGTACTACGAGATGTTTTCCCGCGTTTTCACCGGCGAGGGCCGGGAGTTCCACCCCTGGCAGGCAGCAGTCCGTCAATGAAGGAGGCCCCATGATCACCTGGCTCATCGCCCTCCCCATCCTGGCTGCGGTGTCAGCCGGGATCGTCGTGGAGCTACGCAGACATCCCCGAGGCGGCATCAGGGCCGTCAAGGTCCTCAACCTCCTGCTCCTGCTGGGCGCGGGGGTGCTGGTCATTCTCGCCGCTTTGGCGTCACCGAGTGCCGCGGCAACCGGGACGGCCGCCGCGGCGAAGCCTTACGCCGGCCAAGCGCTGATCGGCGCGGCCATCGCGGTCGCAGGGTCGTCGATCGGTGCCGCCATCGCTGTCGCGTACACCGGATCTGCCGCACTGGCAGCCATCAGCGAGCGCCCCGAGATGTTCGGGCGTGCCATGGTCTTCGTGGGCCTGGCCGAAGGCATCGCCATCTACGGGTTAGTGGTCGCCATCATCCTCATCGGGAAGGCGTAAGAGGGCTCATGGGCCAGGTGGTCGTGCTCGGCGAGCCCGCAAGGGTCATGGGGTATGCCCTGGCGGGTGCACTGGTGATCGAGGCAGAGGGTGAGGAGGTGGCGCACGCCTGGGCCTTGCTGCCCCCGGAAACCTTCCTCGTGGTGCTGACGCCGGCTGCCGCCCGAGCGCTTGACCAGACCGCCCTGGCCGAGCGGCGCGACGCCCTGGTCGTGACCATGCCGGCATGATCGTCACCACCTCACCCCCGGACGCGGGCAACCCCCCGGGAGTACCTGGGTCTGCACGGCCAGGCCTCGAGGCAAGTCTTCACGCGGTGACAGAAGCCCTGGAGGAAGACGCCCGCCGTCAGTCGGCGCTCATCTTGGCCCGGGCCGACGCCGACAGCGCGGCAACGCTCGAGGCAGCTCGCACCGAGGGCGAGCGGCTCGTCCAGGCCGCCCGGGCCGAGGGCACGGCCACCGCACAGCGGTTGGCCGCAGCCCAGCTCGTCGACGCGCGGCGGGAGGCCCGCCACACCGTGCTCGAGGCGCAGCGTGCCCTCTACGAGGCGGTGCGCCGGGACGCGCTGGAGCAGCTCGCGAACCAGGGGGGCTCCCCGGCTGTAACCGACCTCGTGGCGCGCCTTGGCGACGTGGCCCGGGCGCGCCTGGGTGACCAGGCCGAGGTACGCCAGCCCGACCGGGGCCGTCCCGGCATCGTGGCCGTGCGCGACGGTGTGGTGTTCGATTTGAGCGCACCGGTCCTCGTCGAACTCGAACTGCAGACGCTCGGTGACGTGCTCGAGGAGCTTTGGGCGTGAGCGCTGCCGTCAGCGAGGGGGCCAGCGCAGGTGGCCATGTCGTCCGCGTGAACGGTCCCCTGGTGGAAGTCGAGGGCCTGGCCGGCGTGGCTGCCCTTGACATCGTGGAGGTCGGCGACCGGCGACTCCCCGCCGAGGTGGTCGCGATCCACGAAGGCTCGCTTACTGCTGAGGCCTTCGAATACACCGGTGGCCTACGGGTCGGCGACCCGGTGGCAGGGCGGGGGCAACCCCTCTCCGCGCGCCTCGGCCCGAGCCTGCTTGGATCCATCTTCGACGGACTCCTCCGCCCGCTCGCCGACCGGCCCATTTGGCTGGCCCCCGGTTCGCTGGAGAGCCCGCGGGCCCCCGCCCGCTGGACGTTCGAGCCAGCGCCGGTGCGCATCGGCACCGAGGTGGCGGCGGGTA
>JBEKVF010000166.1:0-5921 GCA_049514295.1 Acidimicrobiales bacterium | reverse complement strand
GGCTTGTAAAGCCTGACAAATGTGAGTACTATCCCCGGAATGTCCGGGGATTTTTGCGCGCCCGCCGTTTCGCGTGATTTACCGGGGATGCGGTCCCGATGAGCCCAGCTCCGCCACTCCCCGATCCCGAGCTCCAGGCCGAGCAGGCACACCTCGACCACGCGCTGGAGTCCCTCGCGGCCATGCGTCAGCGGGCCGAACGGCTTCTGCAGGACCTCATCGGTGCCGGGAATCCCGACCTCGACTACGTGGCGGCTCTCTCTCGTCGCGTGTCACTCCTGGCGGACAGTCCACGGCCCCTCATGTTCGGCCGCATCGACGAGGAAGAGGGCCCCATGTGGCACATCGGCCGCCGCCACGTCGAGGACACTCGATCCGACCCGGTCGTCGTCGACTGGAGGGCCCCCGTGGCCGTCCCCTTCTACCGGGCCAGCACGAAGGATTCTCTCGGGCTTGCCCGGCGCCGCCAGATCATGGTGGACCGCCGATCTGTTGTCGCCGTGGCCGACGACCTCTTCGGTGGCGCCGACGGCGATGCGGGCGCCACCCGCCTGCGCGGCGGTGATGCGCTGCTGGCCGAGCTCGAGCGAGCCCGCACGGGCGAGATGCTGGACATCGTCGCCACCATTCAGGCCGAGCAGGACGAGATCATCCGCGCCCCGCTGGACCAGCTGCTGACCGTGCAGGGCGGTCCGGGCACGGGCAAGACGGCGGTCGGCCTGCACCGGGCCGCCTTCCTCCTCTACAACCATCCCGCTCTCAGCCGCGATGGCGTGCTGGTGCTCGGTCCGAGCCGCGCTTTCCTGCGCTACATCGCGCAGGTCCTCCCCTCGCTCGGCGAGGAAGCCGTGGTGCAGACCACCATCGTCGATATCGCGCCCAAGGCCAAGGTCCGGGTCGAAGAGCCCATGGACGTACGCCGCATCAAGGGCGACGCGCGGATGGGAGAGCTCCTCCGGCGGGGGCTCGAGGGACGGCGCCGCACGCTCGACGAGGATGTGAGCCTGCGCGTCCGCTTCGCCCGGGCGATGTTGAGCGCCGAACGGGTCAACGAGCTCGTGGCGTCCATCGTCGCCCGACCCGCCCCGTACAAGGCCGGCCGACTCGCGCTGCGATCCCGTCTCGTCAGCGAGGCCCGGCGGGCCTTCCGCTCCTCGGCCCGGTTGGGTGCCGATGAGACCTGGTTCGAGGGCGAGCTCACCTCGACAGAGGAGTTCACCGCTCTCCTCGACACGCTCTGGCCCACGGTTTCTCCCACGGCGCTGGTCCGCGACCTGCTCTCCTCGCGGGCCCAGTTGGAACGCTTCTCGGACGGCCTCCTGTCCGAAAGCGAATGGCAACTTCTGCTCCGGGCGCGCGAGGCCACCGTCTCCTCGACAGCATGGAGCACCGACGACCTCGCCCTGCTCGACGAGGCCGCCTTCCTGACCGGCGGGCGGACCCGGACCTACGGCCACATTGTCATCGACGAGGCTCAGGACCTCACGCCGATGCAGTTCCGCATGATCGCCCGGCGTGCCCCTTCGGGATCCGTCACCGTCCTCGGCGACCTGGCGCAGGCGACGGGCCCGTGGACCTACTCGGACTGGGCCGAGGTGAGGGCCCATTTGCCTGAGGCGGCTCGCCCGCAGCACGACGAGCTGACGCTCGGCTACCGGGCCCCGGGGCGGGTGCTCGACTACGCGTCCCGCCTCCTGCCGGTGGCCGCCCCCGGCGTGGGCCCGACCTCCTCCATCCGCCCGGGACGCACCGAGCCGGCAGTGCACACGGTGCCGGCCGAGGAACTGGTCGCCGCCGCGCTGGCCGAGTCACGCGCGCTGGCCGCGGACCACGCGCTCGTGGCCGTCATCGCACCCGAGGAACTCGTGCCCGCGTTGGCCCGGCTGGCCCGGCGCGACGCCGACGTCGGCATTCTCGAGCGCGACGCGATGACCCGGCCCATCACCATCGTCCCGGCCCCGACCGCCAAGGGCCTCGAGTTCGATGCCGTCGTGGTGGTCGAGCCCGCGGCCATCGCCGGCGAGGACCGCCGGGGCCTGCGACTGCTCTACGTGGCCATGACCCGCCCGATTCAGCACCTGAGCGTGGTGCACGCCCGCCCCCTTCCCGGGCCACTCGTGGGCTGAGCGGCACCCAGTCCCCTACGATCGAACTCCATGGCACTGGACGTGGATGGCAAGGTTGCACTCATCACCGGCGGCAGCAACGGCATCGGCGAGGGCGTGGCCCGGCACCTGGCGGGCAACGGTGCGCACGTCGTCATCGCGGACATCGACAGTGCCCGCGGTCGTGCTGTCGCCGACGAGCTGGGCGGGCACTTCGTCCAGACGGACGTGACCGACCCTGCTGCCAGTACCGCGGCCGTGGCCGGCGCAGTCGAGGCCTTCGGCGGGCTCCACATCGCGCACCTCAACGCCGGGGTGACGTCGTGGTGCGGCATGGGTGACGACTTCGATCCCGAGGCCTATCGGCGTTCCATGTCCATCAACCTCGACGGCGTCGTCTACGGGATCGCGGCCGCGCGGCCCGCCATCAAGGCGAGCGGCGGTGGGACCATCGTGGCCACCGCATCCATGGCCGGCCTGGTGGCGACCCCGTTCGACCCGATCTACGCGGCCAACAAGCACGCCGTCGTGGGACTGGCCCGCTCACTGGGCCCGGTCTACGAGCCGGACGGCATCCGGGTTCACGCGCTGTGCCCTTCCTTCGCCTACACGAACATCATCAAGGGCTCGGAGCAGACGCTCCTCGACATGGGGTTCCCGATCATCGATGTGGCCGACGTCGTCGTTGCCTTCCAGCGCATCCTCGACTCGGAAAGCACCGGCGAGTGCTGGTACGTCGTCGCCGGGCGGGAGAGCGAGCCTTTCCGCTTCCGCCACGCGCCGGGACCGCGCGTCGACTGACCGCTCGCACGCCCCCCGGAAAGTGGGCGGGCGTGGGCTATACCATGGAGAGTCGCAGCGACACCGACCGGCGATGGGTCCCGCCGGGGGGCAGCGCCCCGAACCGCCGACACGATATGGCTGATGGCTCCTGACAGGCGGCACAGGAGGGCCGGGCCATGGACGACCTGCATCAGCCACCGGAGGCGCACGACGACGCCCGGGAGCACGACGCGCCCCGCGAGGGCCCAGAGCCGGATCTCATCGACGAGCCCGTCCTCCCCCTCCTCGGGCTCTCGGCGACCACGCTGGCGGCCGTCTTCGTCGGTGGTGCGCTCGGCACCGTGGCCCGGTACTTGCTGGAGGCGCACCACCCCGCCGCCGCCGCCGGCGGCCTTCCCTGGGTCACGTTGCTGGTCAACCTGACCGGCTCCCTCGCCATCGGGTTGCTCATTCCGCTCACCGAGCACGTCTCGCACCGGGCCCCCCTGGTCCGGCCGCTGTTCATCATCGGCTTCCTGGGCGGCTGGACCACCTATTCCACCCTCGCCGTCGACGCCACACTGCTGGCCAAGCACGGTGACATCGCGACCTGCCTCGCCTACCTGGCGGCCACCGTCGTCGGCGGGCTGGCGCTCGTCGTGGCCGGCCACGCGCTCGGTCGGAGGGTGACCGCGTCGTGAGCTCCTCCCCCACTCTCGGGCTCGCGCTCATCGTGGCGCTCGCGGGCGGCGCCGGTGCCGTCCTGCGAGCGCTGCTCATCCATCACCTCGGCGTCCGACGTTCCGACCCTCTGCCAATCGGCACCATGCTGGTCAACTCCTCGGGCTCCCTGCTGCTGGGCGTACTGACCGGGCTCTCCCTCTATCACGGCCTCGGGCCCCACGTGCTGGCCGTGGCCGGGGTGGGGCTGTGCGGCGGGTACACGACCTGGTCGACGGCGAGCTGGGAGACTATCCACCTGCTCCACACGGGTCACCGCACCGAGGCGGTCGTCTACACGTTGGGCGGGCTCGCCGTGTGCCTCGCCGCCGCGGCGGCCGGCATCGGCCTCATGGCACTGGTCTGAGCGGTCGCCTCAGGAGGCGTACGCCTCGATGGGTGGGCAGGTGCAGACCAGGTGTCGGTCCCCGTACGCCTGGTTGATCCTCGCCACCGGGGGCCAGTACTTCCAGGCCGTCGCGCCCATGGGGAACACCGCTACCTCACGGTCGTAGGGCCGCTCCCAATTCGATACCAGTGACGTCGCGGTATGGGGCGCGCCGCGCAGGGGGCTCTCCTCGGCGGTCCAGCGTCCGGAGGCCACGTTCTCGATCTCGGCCCGGATCGCGATCATCGCCTCGCAGAACCGGTCGAGCTCGGCGAGGTTCTCGCTCTCGGTCGGCTCCACCATGAGGGTGCCGGCGACCGGGAAGCTCACGGTGGGCGCGTGGAAGCCGTAGTCGATCAGGCGCTTGGCCACGTCATCGATGGTGACGCCGGTGGCCTTCGTCAACGCCCGCAGGTCCACGATGCACTCGTGCGCCACCAGGCCGTTCTTGCCCGTGTAGAGGATCGGGTACGACGGCGCGAGCCGGGCGGCAACGTAGTTGGCGGCCAGGACGGCCGACTTGGTGGCATGGGCCAGGCCCGCACCGGACAGCAGGCGCACGTAGGCCCAACTGATGGAGAGGATCCCCGCACTGCCGAACGGCGCCGCGCTCACCGGGCCGATGCCGTCGTGCTGCTCGGGACGCGGGTGCATCGGATGCGACGGCAGGAACGGCACCAGGTGCTCAGCCACCGCCACCGGCCCCACGCCGGGCCCTCCCCCGCCGTGAGGGATGCAGAAGGTCTTGTGCAGGTTCAGGTGCGAAACGTCACCACCGAATTGGCCGGGCTTCGCGAGGCCCAAAAGGGCGTTGAGGTTGGCCCCGTCGATGTAGACCTGCCCGCCGTGCTGGTGGACCAGGTCACACATGTCGCCGATGTGCTCCTCGTAGACGCCGTGCGTCGACGGGTAGGTGACCATGATCGCCGCCAGACGCTCGCCGTGCTCCTCGCACTTGGCACGGAGGTCCTCGAGGTCGACCGTGCCGTCGTCGAGGGCGGCGACCACCACCACTCGCATGCCGGCCATGGCGGCGGACGCCGCGTTGGTGCCGTGTGCACTCGACGGGATGAGGCACACGTCGCGCCCGGGCTCGCCGCGGGACTGGTGGTACGCCCGGATGGCCAGAAGGCCGGCCAGCTCGCCCTGGCTTCCGGCGTTGGGTTGGACCGAGACCTTTGCGTACCCCGTGACCTGGGCGAGCCACCTCTCGAGCTCGTCGATCAGCGCGAGATAGCCCGGGGTGCTCTCCAGCGGCGCGAACGGGTGGATGTCCGCGAACCCCGGCAGGCCGACCGGCTCCATCTCTGTGGTCGCGTTGAGCTTCATTGTGCACGACCCCAGCGGGATCATGCCGCGGTCGAGCGCGAAGTCCTGGTCCGACAGCCGGCGCAGGTAGCGCAGCATGGCGGTCTCGGAGTGGTGCTCCGAGAACACGGGGTGGCTCAGGATGGGCCCCTGACGCAGCAGCGCCTCCGGGAGGGCCGAGGTGACACCCGCTCCCCCACTGCCGGGCGCTCCGAAGGAATGGAGGACCGCCGCCACGTGTGCCGCGGTGGTGGTCTCGCTGCACGAGATCCCGACGCGGTCGCCGTCGACCAGACGGAGCAACACGTTGCGGGCGCGTGCGTCCGCCACGATCTCGGCGGCCCGGCCGGGTGCCCGGACGACGAGGGTGTCGAAGAACTCCTCGTGGTCGAGAACGAAGCCCGCACGACGCAGCGCGGAGGCGAGCTCGACCGTCCGCTCGTGGACCCGGCGTGCGATGCCGCGCAGTCCCTCGGCCCCGTGGTACACGGCGTACATGGAGGCCACGACGGCCAGCAGCACCTGTGCCGTACAGATGTTCGAGGTCGCCTTCTCACGCCGGATGTGCTGCTCGCGCGTTTGGAGAGCCAGTCTGTAGGCAGGTCGGTCCTCCGCATCGACCGACAACCCGACCAGGC
>JBEKVF010000165.1:0-5977 GCA_049514295.1 Acidimicrobiales bacterium | reverse complement strand
ATGCGAGAGAGCTCCTTCGACGAGCCGGACACGATGCCACCCGAAAAGCAGCGTCGGGCCGACCCGTGCCTGATGGCCATGGTGTTAACACCGCACATATGGGACGGACAACCTCGACGCCACAGATACGACGCACGACCGCACGGCCACGGGCACTGGGGACACGCCAAGTTCCGGGCCTGGCCCAGGACGGTGCCGCCAGGCAGTGCCGGCACTGGGGGCTCGACAATGGCGACGTCGCCACTGCGCCCTCCGTGGTCGTGTCGGTCAGGAGAGCATGGCGTCGCGCTGGGCGACACCCTCGCGGAGAACTTCGCAGACGGCGTCATTCGACCTGACCCGGGGCCTCAACGAGCGCAGGCGTCACGGCGCATGCAACCGGGGATCGAAACGGTGCCGGGCGCCCGGGTGGTCGGCCCATGACCCTTCAGGGCTGTCGGCCGCATGGGCACAACGGAGCCCCAGGAATAGATGGCAACACAACCCGGCGGTTTGCCCCTCGGTCGCAGTCGCAGGTCCATCGACCACGCGTCGCGACAGGCCGCGATACCCCAAGCGGAGGCTCCGCTCGATGGTCATCTGCTCGCCGACCTGGAGCCCACAGCAGACGCTGCTCGGATCTCTCGGAGAAGCCTCGATCCTCTGAGACCGGTGTTAACGAATCTTTGATCAGGGTGTTAACACTCTCTCCACCACTACACGGCAGCTATCCAATGCTGCCTTCATCTTCATGGCGCGGCCCCCGTGATCACGTAACCACGAAGATCGCGTTGGAGTGTCCCGAAATGGGACGACCGCCCCCGGGGCCGTCATCGTCCGGCTCAGGCGGAGGTCGGGCGGGGCTCCACGACGAACACCGGCACCGGGCCCTCGATGCCGCGCAGGTCGGCAGGCTCGAGCGGGCGCAGCGACCACTCGTCCGGCGACAGCTGCGCCGCCGCCTGCTCGGTCACCACCAGCTCTCCCGGGGTGCCGACCTTGACGAGATGCCCCAGCAGGTTCACCAGGGGCCCGAAGTAGTCACCCTCACGCGGGGTGGCGGGACCGATGCCCACCGCCCCGCGGGCGGGCGGGAGCAGCGGGTCCCCGGCCGCGGCCTCGCAGACCGCCGTCCCGATGCGGCAGGCGGCGTCCGCCGTCGGGGCGGAGAAGAACACTTCGTCCCCGATCGTCTTGACCACCCGGCCGCCGGCGAGGACGGCGTTCGACCAGGCGGCCGACTCGAAGCGGGTCAGCGCGAGGTTCTGCTCCCGCAGGTTCATCGTCTGAGCCCATGCGGTGGAGTTGACGAGGTCGACGAAGCCCAGCGCTGTCACCTCCGTCGGGCCCTCCATCTCGGCATAGGCATCAGAGAAGGGGGCGAGCCAGCTGCGGGCCTGCTCGGCCCGGCGCTGCGCCCGCTCGAAGGCGTCCATCACCATGCGCGCCATCACCTCGGGCACCGCGGTGAACGCGGTCGTGGCGGTCTCGGCGAGACGGGCGCGGGCGAGCTCGTCGGGACCCTCGCGGACCGTCCCCGGGCCCAGCTCCGAGAAGAAGAGTGCCACCGCGGCCTCGGCGATGTTGATGGCGGCCGCCCCCATGACGCGGGTGAACGCCAGGACAGCCTCGTCGCCGAGGAGCGCGGCGCCCTGCTCGAACGCCTCCATCAGGCCGACCAACTCGGCCGGTACCTCCGTGTCGGGCCCGGCGGGGATGCCGGCGGCGAGCAGGGCGCGCAGGACGCGCGGCATGGAGACGCCGCTCTGCTCGGCGATGGCGCCCACGGTCGCCATCGGCGTCCTGCCCCGCGTCACCAGATCACCCGCCACGCCGGGCAGTGTCCCCATGCGGTGGGCCTCCACCATCTGCTCGATGGTGGCGCCGCGCTCGGTCAGGTACTCCAGGAGGGCGAGCCGCTCAGTGGACGCCGGGTCGAGCGGGTCGTAGAGGCCAACCCGCTCCCAGAGCTCCGCGTCCATCACTCCCGCCACAGGAGCAGCGCGGCCTGCTGCGACCGCTCCATTCCCTTGAGACGCGTCTCGCGCTGTCCGTCGAAGGCGAACTCCCCCGATCCCTGGACCAGTTGCTCCGACAACGACGACACGAGGATCTCCCCCGGACCAGCGGCGTCGGCCAGCCGGCTGGCGACGATCACGGTGTGGCCGAGATAGTCGTCGCCCTCGTCCACCGCGTCACCTGTGTGGATGCCGATGTGGACCGCGATCGGTTCCCCGCCGCCGGCCGAGACATGGGCACCGACACCCCGCTGGATGTCGGTGGCGCAGCGCAGGGCACGAGCCACTCCCCCGAAGGCCACCATGAACCCATCCCCCTGGACGTTGATTTCGCGCCCGCCGTGGCGCACCAGTGCCTCGCGCACGATGCGGTGGTGCTCGCGCAGAACGCTCCGCGAGGCCTGGTCCCCGAGCCGCTCCGTCATGCCCGCGTAGTCGACCATGTCGCAGAAGAGGATCGTGACCGTGCCGTCGGCAGGCTGTGCCGGTGCGCCGACGGGGTCCCGCTGGTCCCGGCGCTCGGCGCGTCGCTGCGCCTGGAGTTCCCGCCGGACGTCCTTGCCGAGGGTGGCCGTGTCGGCCGATCTGCCGCGGGCATCTATGGCATCGAGGACACCGAGAACACCGCCCGCCACGGACTGGGCGATCTGGCGGCTCGAGCGGTTGGGCCGGCTCTTCACGTCGATGCCACCCATGACCGCGAAGCCGCGGACCACGATGCGGGGTGACCCCGGCACGATCGGCACGTCGCGCACCTTGAGGCTGCGGCCGCCCATGATGGAGAGGCCTCGGAGCTCGACATCGAAGCCCTCGGGGACGACGATGTCGATGCCGCCCCAGAAGGCGAAGGCGGTGATCTCCACCTCGGGGCCCTCGATCTCAGCCCGCCGCAGGTCCATGTCGCATCCGCCCATGACCGCGATGGCGGTGGTCTTGCCACTGATCCGCCAACGGCCCTTGGTCTTGTGCCCGCTCAGGATCGCGACGTGCCACCGCCGCGCCCTGCGGGCCGGAGCGCCGGGTTCGACCCGTAAGGGCGCAGGGAGGTCGGCCATGACGGCGTCCAGATCACCACGGGTCTTCGCCTGCAAGGCCAGGCCCACCCGCTCGGAGAACTCGTCGAGCGTCAGCCGGCCGTCGACCACGTGCTCGCGCAGCAGGGTCACGGTGCGATCGCGGTCCGCGTCCGCCACACGCTCGGTCAGGCCGCCTCCCCCGCCAGCGGGCGGTCGCTGGTCCTCGGGCACTGGGAGGTCCGCCATGCGACAAGTCTGCCCGGTCCGCCCGGGCGTCGGATCACTTGACGACCCATCAGAGGGCCTCGCGGGCACCCATTAGGCTCGTGAGCCGTGCGAGGCATCCTAAGTGCGGCGGGCTACGTGCCCTACCGGCGGCTCACCCGGGCGGACATCGCTGCCTTCATGGGGAGTGGAGGCGGCAAGGGGTCCCGGGCGGTCGCATCCCATGACGAGGACACGACCACGCTGGGGGTCGAGGCCGCCCGGCTGACCCTGCGGGCGGCCCCTGGTGCAACTCCGGACGCCCTGTGGTTCGCCACGTCCCAGCCCGCCTACCTGGACAAGACGAACGCCACCGCGGTGGCGGCCGCGCTTCGCCTCCCCGGCGTCGTCGGCGCCTATGACTTCGGCGGGGCGCTGCGCTCGGGCATCGGTTCCCTGCTGACCGCACTGCGGGGCGGGGGGACCACCCTGGTGGTGGCCGCCGATGTGCGGAACGGGCTGCCCACGAGCGGCGACGAGTCCGCCGGGGGCGACGCCGGCGCGGCCGTGCTCGTCGGGGACGGGTCGGGGGTGCTGGCCGAGCTCGTGTCCACCGCCTCCGCCACCGACGAGTTCACCGACCGCTGGCGGTCGCCGGGCGACCGCGTCTCCAAGCTCTGGGAGGAGCGCTTCGGCGAGAACAATTACCTGGCGCTCGGCCGGGAGGCACTCGGCCGCGCCCTGGCCGCGGCGGGCCTCGAGGCGGGCGACGTCGGGCGGCTGGTCGTGACCGGCATGCACGGGCGCGCCGTGTCGGGCCTGACCAAGAAGCTGGCGCTCGCCGACGGGGTCGCGGTGGACGACCTGACCTCCAGCGTGGGCCAGAGCGGCACGGCCCACCCACTGCTCGTCCTCACCTCCACCCTCGAGTCGATGGCGGGTGGCGCGGTGCCGGCGGGCACGCCGGTGGTCGTGCTGCACCTGGCCGACGGCGCCGACGCCGTGGTCCTGCGCACGACCGAGGCCCTCGCGGGCTGGCACCCGGCCCGGACCGTGGCCGGCCAGGTGGCCAACGGCGCCCCGATCCCCTACGCCAAGTTCCTGTCCTGGCGGGGCCAGCTGCAGCCCGAGCCGCCCCGGCGCCCGGAGCCGGCGCGGGTGTCGAGCACGGCCGCACATCGCAACGAGCAGTGGAAGTTCGGGTTCGTCGGGTCGAAGGACCGCAGCTCGGGAGCCGTCCATCTGCCACCCTCGCGGGTCTCCATGGAGGGCGGGGCCGTCGACGACATGGAGCCCGTGGCCATGGCCGACGCCACGGGCACGGTAGTGACCTCGACCATCGACCGCCTCGCCTACTCCCCCAGCCCGCCCATCGTGTTCGCCATTGTCGACTTCGACGGGGGCGGGCGGTACCCGGTCGAGCTGACCGACACCGACCCGGACGAGATCCGGTCCGGCAGCCGGGTGGAAATGACATTCCGCCGGCTCTTCAGTGCCGACGGCATCCACGACTACTTCTGGAAGGCGCGCCCGGTGCGCGAGGGAGGTCAGGCCTGATGGGATCGCACGGCGTCCGCGACAAGGTGGCCATCGTCGGCATGGGCTGCACCAAGTTCGCCGAGCTGTGGGAGAAGGGGCTCGACGACTTAATTGTCGATGCCAGCACCGAGGCCTTCGCCTCCGCCGGCGTCACCAAGGACGACGTCGACGCCTACTGGTTCGGCACGGCGCAGAGCGGGATGAGCGGGATCACGTTGGCCCGGCCGCTGCAGCTGCGCAACAAGCCGGTGACCCGGGTCGAGAACTACTGCACCACCGGCTCGGAGGCCCTGCGCGCCGCTGCCTACGCGGTGGCCTCAGGTGCCTACGACGTGGCCATGGCCGTCGGCGCCGAGAAGGTGAAGGACAGCGGATTCCAGGGCCTCAACGCGATGAACCCGCCCAACGACGGCACGGCACGGACGCTGACCGCGGCGGCGATGTTCTCCATGGTGGCCCCGGCCTACGGGCAGAAGTACGGGGTGGACGAGGCGACCATGGGCGACGTGCTGGCCTCCATCGCGGTGAAGAACCACCACAACGGCGCCCGCAACCCGCGGGCCCAGTTCCGGCGGGAGATCACAAAGGAGGCCGCGCTGGCCTCCCCCCGCCTCGCCGGCAGCCTCGGCGTCTTCGATTGTGCCGGGGTGGCCGACGGGGCGGCGGCCGCCATCGTGGTGCGGGCGGAGGACGCCCTCAATTACACAGACAAGCCCCTCTATATAAAGGCCCTGTCCTTCGCCGCCGGGAGCGGGTCCGGGCTCATCGACCCCGGCTACGACTACACGCACTTCCCCGAGTGCGAGGCGGCGGCGGCCGACGCCTACGCCCAGGCGGGCATCACCGATCCGCGCCGGCAGCTCGCCATGGCCGAGGTGCACGACTGCTTCACCCCCACCGAGCTCGTGCTCATGGAGGACCTCGGCTTCGCTCCGCGGGGCACCGCCTGGAAGGAGGTGCTGGCCGGCACCTTCGACCTCGACGGCGACCTCCCGATCAACCCCGACGGCGGCCTCAAGAGCTTCGGTCACCCCGTCGGGGCCTCGGGCCTGCGCATGTTCTTCGAGTGCTGGCTCCAGATGCGCCACGAAGCGCCGCCGGAGCGGCAGATCACCACCACCGACCGGGGCCTGGCCATGACCCACAACCTGGGCGGCTACCCGGGCGAGATGGTCTCGTTCGTCTCCGTGGTGGGCTCGCAGCTCGGCTGAGTCAGTCGAG
>JBEKVF010000164.1:0-5978 GCA_049514295.1 Acidimicrobiales bacterium | reverse complement strand
AGACCATCTTGCGCATGGCGTGCTGGGGGACCAGCCGGGCCAAGTGGGTGGCGGCGCCGAGCGCCCCCCGGTCCACCTCGGGGAGCCCGAAGGTGGCGTCCTCGGAGGCGATCACCATGTCGGCGTTGCCGGCCAGGCCGATGCCGCCCCCGAGGCAGAACCCCTGCACGGCCGCGATGACCGGCACCTCGCAGTCGTACACGGCGGCGAAGGCGGCGGCGCAGCCGCGGTTGACGCCGACCAGGGCCTCGTCGCCCTTGGCGTTGATCTCCTTGATGTCGACCCCGGCACAGAAGCCGCGCCCGGTCGCCCGCAGGATCACGACCCGGTTCTCGGGCACCCGGCCCGCGGCGATCAGGGCGTCGGCCAGGTCGAACCAGCCGGCCACGTCGAGCGCGTTCACCGGTGGATGGTCGATCACCACCTCGGCGATCCCGTCGTGCTCCTGGACCACATCGATGGGCATGGGGTGCCGGATTCTCCTCGGTCACGGCCCTGACGCCGCGTCAGATGGCCGGACGGAACTTAGGCCAGCGTGCTCGGCCTGGCCAACACGGGCGCCCGGGTCGTGCCGTTAGGGTTTGCCCCGTGACGCAGCCGGTCTACGACTTCAGCGAGCGTGTCGTCGTGGTGACCGGCGGCTCGCGGGGGGTCGGGGCCGGGATCGTGGCCGCGTTCGTGGGGGCCGGGGCACGGGTGGTCACGTGCGGCCGGCACGAGGCAGAGGTCGAGGGCGCCCTGTTCATGACGGCCGACGTGCGCAAGCCGGCGGAGGCGGAGCGGGTCGTCGCCAAGGCCGTCGAGCACTTCGGCCGGCTCGACGTGCTGGTGAACAACGCTGGCGGCGCGCCGCACGCCATGGCGGCCGATGCCTCGCCGCGCTTCGTCGAGGCGGTCATGGGCCTGAACCTGCTGGCCCCCCTCTGGTGCGCCCAGTCGGCCCACAAGGTCATGTCGGTGCAGGAGGACGGTGGCTCCATCGTCAACGTCTCGAGCGTGTCGGGCCTCCGCCCCTCGCCGGGGGCCTCGGCCTACGGCGCGGCCAAGGCCGGTCTCATCAACCTGACCGCCACGCTCGCGGTGGAGTGGGCACCGCTCGTGCGGGTCAACTGCGTGAGTGCCGGGCTGCTCGACACCGGCGCCGGCGACGAGTTCTACGGGGGTCCCGGCGGCCTGGAGCGCATGGCCGCCACCGTGCCGCTCGGGCGCATGGGCACGCCCGATGACGTGGCCCGGGCCTGCCTGTTCCTGGCCAGCCCGGGCGCCGCCTACGTCTCGGGAGCCAACCTCGTGCTCCACGGCGGCGGTGAGTGGCCGGCCTTCCTGCGCACCCAGGGCGGGGCGTAGTCCCGGTCCGGTCCGGGCGCCCGCCTTCCCGCTGGGCCTCGAGCGCCCGTTCGGGTCGCCCCGGTGACCTCGGCGATTAGTGGGAAACCGGGGATCAGCTGCTAGACAGAGCGATCGTGAAGTTGGCGGTCCCCACGGAGACCCGTCCCGGAGAGCGCCGAGTGGCCCTCGTCCCCGACGTGGTCAAGAAGCTGGTCAGCACAGGCTGGGAGGTCTGCGTGCAGTCCGGCGCCGGCACCGAGGCCGCGTTCAGCGACGCCGCCTACACGGAGGCCGGCGCCACCGTGGCACCCGACGCCGCGGGCACCGTCTCGGGGGCGGGTCTGGTCATCCGGGTCAACGCGCCGAGCGCCGAGGACGTCGCGGGCCTGCCGCAAGGCACCACCCTCCTGAGCTTCTTCGGCGTCGCTCAGTCCGAGGACGCCCTGCGCGCGCTGGCCGCCAAGGGCGTCACCGTCTTCAGCTTCGACCTGCTGCCCCGCATCAGCCGGGCCCAGGGCATGGACGCCCTCAGCTCGCAGGCCACCGTGTCGGGCTACCGGGCCGGCCTGACGGCGGCCGAGCACCTGGCCAAGTTCTTCCCCATGTTCATGACGGCGGCCGGCACGGTGCCCCCCGCCAAGGTGCTCGTGATGGGCGTCGGCGTGGCCGGGCTGCAGTCGATCGCGACGGCGCGCCGCCTCGGTGCCGTGGTCAAGGCCTACGACGTGCGGGCCGCCGCCAAGGAGGAGGCAGAGAGCCTCGGCGCTACCTTCCTCGACACCGGCGTCTCGGCCGAGGGGACGGGCGGCTACGCGCGCGAGCTCACCCCCGAGGAGCTCGACCGCCAGCGCGCCGCGCTGGCGGAGGAGGTGGGACGCTCCGACGTCGTCATCACCACGGCGGCGGTGCCGGGCCGCAAGGCGCCGGTGCTGCTCACGACGTCCATGGTCGAGGGCATGGCCGAGGGCGCGGTGGTGGTGGACATGGCCGCGGACCAGGGCGGCAACTGCGAGCTGACCAAGGCGGGCGAGGTGGTGGAGCACGGGGGCGTCCACGTCGTCGGCATGGCCAACCCGCCGTCGGGCATGCCCACGCACGCCAGCTTCCTCTTCGCGCGCAACGTGGCGAACGTGCTGGGGCTCATGGGTCCCGAGGGCGCGCTCACCCCTGACTGGGACGACGAGATCGTGACCGGGATGTGCGTGCTGCGCGAGGGCGCCGCCATGGCGCCCGCGGCGGTGGAGCTGCTCGGCGCGACAGGAGGAGCACAGTCGTGATCGCTTTCATTCTGCAGTCGGCCCCGACGGCGACCGGCGGGTCGACCACGGGCATCGTCGCCTACCTGACCATCTTCGTCCTGGCCGCGTTCGTCGGGATTGAGGTCGTGTCGAAGGTGCCGAGCATCCTGCACACCCCGCTGATGTCGGGCTCCAACGCCATCCACGGGATCGTCCTCGTCGGCGCGCTCACCATCATGGGGGAGGCCCACGGCACGGCCGAGGTCGCCCTCGGCTTCCTCGCGGTGTTCCTGGCCACGCTGAACGTGGTGGGCGGCTTCGTGGTGACCGACCGCATGCTCGAGATGTTCAAGGCACGGCCGGGCGACCGGACCAAGGAGCCGGCGGCGGCGCAGGCGGCCAAGGCCGAGGACGCCGGCCCCGGTGAGGCCTCCGGGGGCGCCGCCTGATGCTGGCCGTCTCCTTCACCCTGACCACCGCGCGCGACCTGGCCTACCTGGTCGCCATCGCCGGCTTCATCTTCGCCCTCAAGGGCCTGAGCTCGCCCCGCCACGCCCGGCTGGGCAACCTGGTCGGCGCCGCGGCCGCCACCCTCGCCATCGTCATGACGTTCACCCTGCCGACGTTGCGGCACTCGGGGAAGAACCTGGTGCTGGCGCTCATCGCCATGGTGCTCGGCGCCGCCATCGCGGTGCCCGTGGCCCGCTTCGTGAAGATGACCTCGATGCCCCAGCTGGTGGCCATCTTCAACGGCGTGGGCGGCGGGGCGGCCGCGCTGATCTCCATCGTGGAGCTGCTGCACCTGCACTCGCTCGGGCTGCAGCCGGCCGTCTACGTCACCGCCGAGGTACTGCTCGGCGTGCTGATCGGGTCGGTGTCGTTCTCGGGGAGCGCGATCGCGTTCATCAAGCTGCAGGAGTTGATCACCGGGCGGCCCATCACCTACCCCGGCCAACAGGTGATCAACGCGCTGGTCGGCATCGCCATCGGCGTCATGATCATCCTGGCGCTGGTGACCGGCAACATCGTCTTCGTCTGGATCATCCTGGGGCTGTCCCTCGTGCTGGGCGTGATCTTCGTGCTCCCCATCGGTGGGGCGGACGTGCCGGTCCTGATTTCGCTGCTGAACTCGTTCACCGGCCTGGCGGTGGCGGCATCGGGCTTCGTGCTGGACAACGCCCTGCTGATCGTGGCTGGCACGCTGGTCGGCGCCTCCGGCATGATCCTGACCCGGCTCATGAGCTCGGCCATGGGCCGCTCGCTGCCGAACATCCTCTTCAGCGCGTTCGGCGCCGTGATCACGGCGACCGGCGGCGAGGAGGGCGACGCCTCGCGGTCGGTGCGGACCGGTACGCCCGAGGACGTGGGCGTGCTGCTGGCCTACGCCCGCAAGGTCGTCATCATCCCGGGCTACGGCCTGGCGGTGGCCCAGGCCCAGCACGTGGCGCGCGAGCTGGCCGACGCGTTGAAGGCGCGCGGGGTCGAAACCTTCTTCGCCATCCATCCGGTCGCGGGGCGCATGCCCGGGCACATGAACGTGCTGCTGGCCGAGGCCAACGTGCCCTACGACGAGCTCAAGGAGATGGACGAGGCCAACCCCGAGATGTCCACGGCCGATGTGGCGCTCGTCGTGGGCGCCAACGACACCGTCAACCCGGCGGCCAAGTCGACGCCCGGCAGCCCGATCTACGGCATGCCCATCATCAACGCCGACGAGGCCGAGAACATCGTCTTCCTCAAGCGCTCCATGCGACCCGGCTTCGCCGGCATCGACAACGAGCTGCTCTACGACCCCAAGACGACCATGCTCTTCGGGGACGCCAAGGACACCCTGCAGAAGCTGGTGGCGGCGGTCAACCAGGCCTGAAGCCGCTGCGCCTGCGGGTCGAGGGCCGGCGGCTCGAGGCTCCGGGTAGGGGGCTCCGGCATCGGGCATCGGGGTCGGCGGTCGGGGGGATGTCTCCCGGAACTGTAAACAGTTTCGCTTACAGTTCTGAGACACAGGCGCAGGGCAACGGCCCCGAGTACAGGGACGCGGTGACGGACACGGCCTGGACGGGCTACCAGGTGGGCGGGCAGTGGCACGAGTCGTTCTACGAGGGGGAGAACGGCCTCTACGACGTGTCGCAGCTGGCGTCGCACTACGGCGCGCGCGGCGTCGGCATCTGGGCACTCGGCATGGAGAACAACGGGGCGCAGATGATCGCCACGCTGGACGGCGTCTCGCCCGGTGCCCCCCCGGGGACGGGACCGCGGGCGACCTCGTCGAGCCCGGTCGTCTCGGCCGGGGCGCCCGCTACGGGAGGCGTACCCGGGCCGTCGGCCGCCGTCGCCCCGGCTCCGGCGTCGGCCACCCCCACCACCGCGCCCGCCAAGACACCGGCCACCTCACCCGCGGGCACCGGCACGAGCTCGACCACACCGCCGCCGACCACGCCGACCACGCCGACCACGCCGACCACCACGACCCCGACGATCACCGGTGTGTACAACGGCGCGACGGTGGCGCTGACGCCGATCTCCTCCAGCCAGGTCCTGGGGTCGTGCCTGCGGGCACCCTGACCGACTTCGAGTCCTCCGTCCCGGCGTACTCCTGCCTCAATGGCGCGTCCCTCGACGTCTACGACAACGTGAACGGGAAGGTCGTGGCGGAGGCCGTCACGCCGACTGACTGCATCGCCCAGGACTTCCAACTGCCGTCCTGACCCCGCCATCCCGCGGGCCGGCGGTAGCGTACGACTGGGCATGGAACACGATGACGGTGGCGCACAGACGGCGGAGGCAAGCCGTTTCCCGCTGGCGATCCGGTCCCAGCGGGTGCTCCAGATCGTGCTGGGCCTGCTCTGGATCCTCGATGCGGCCCTGCAGTTCCAGCCCTACATGTTCGGCCGCGGGTTCGTCGACACTTTCATCCTGGGCAACGCCACCGGCCAGCCCTTCGTGGTGGCCGACCTCATCACGCACATCGGGAACTTCGTGTCGCCCGACATCGCGGTGTGGAACACCTTCTTCGCACTGATCCAGCTCTTCATCGGCGTGGGCCTGCTCTTCCGGCGCACGGTGCGCCCCGCGCTCGCCCTGTCGTTCGCCTGGGCGCTCGGCGTCTGGGTCATCGGCGAGGGCATGGGCATGATCCTGACCGGCACGGCCAGCGCGCTCACTGGCGCGCCGGGCTCCGTGCTGGTGTACGGGTTGCTGGGCCTCATGGCGTGGCCCCGCCGCACCCGGCGTCCAGTCGACTGGAGCGACCGGCCGGTCGGCATCGCCTCGTCGGCGGCGGCCCAGGGCATCGGCCGCTCCGTCACGCCGATGGCCGTGTGGTCCGGCTACTGGTCGTTGGCGGCCGTCCTGTTCCTGCTGCCCGACAACCGGACCCGCACCTCGGTGACGAGCGCCATCGTCGGCATGGCG
>JBEKVF010000163.1:0-5981 GCA_049514295.1 Acidimicrobiales bacterium | reverse complement strand
CCGGCCTTCATGGCCGGCCTCTCCTTCATCCCCTCGCTCGATCCCGATGACGCGCTCATGGCGTTGCGGGGCAGGGCGGAGGCGCTCAAGGTGAAGCTGGCCGGGATGAAGGGCGCCATGAAGGCGGCCAGGGCGGCGGGGCTGCCGCGCCTGTTCGAGCTCGAGACCGAGTACGAGGAGCAGCAGCTCATCGCCGAGTTGAAGTTCGTCAACGTCATCGTCGACGCGATCTCCTCGGGCACGCTCGAGGGGCTCGACATGTGGCGACTCTTCCACACCGAGGGCTTCAACTCCGAGGAGGTGCACTTCACCTTCGACACGAACCCTGAATGACCCGGGGCCGCGTGTTGCACCACGCGGCCCCGAGCCCATACGACCACGAGCCCGATCCGCGAGGGACCTTCGCCCGAGGCAGCACTCAGCAGCGTAGGCGACCTCCGTCGAGCGGGCTCTTCACTCGAGCACCACGCTCGACGAAGGGAGGCGCGCACATGCACGCCCTGATCGAGGCCGACGGCCTCTCCAAGAAGTTCGGGAAGGTCGAGGCGCTCACCGAGCTCACCCTCACCCTGCCGGCCGGGCAGCCGGTGGCCATCCTCGGCCCCAACGGCGCCGGCAAGACCACCTTCATCCGCATGGTGGCCACGCTCATTCAGCCCGACCGGGGGACGCTGATGGTCAACTGCTACGACGTGGTCCGCGACCCCATGGCGGTCCGACGCATGATCGGTCTGGCCGGCCAGTCGGCCGCGGTCGAGGAGATGATGACCGGCCGGGAGAACCTGGTGATGGTGGCCCGCCTGTACGGGCAGGGCCGGGCCGAGGCGGTGGCCTCGTCGGAGCGGATCCTCGAGCAGATGGATCTTGTCGATGCGGCCGACCGCTGGGTCAAGACGTATTCGGGCGGCATGCGCCGGCGGCTCGACCTCGGGGCCAGCCTCGTCGGCTCGCCCCGGCTGCTGCTGCTCGACGAGCCGACGACAGGTCTCGACCCCGGCAGTCGCAACCAGGTGTGGGACGGCATCCGCGAGATGAGCCGGGCTGGCACCGACATGCTGCTGACGACGCAGTACCTCGACGAGGCCGACCACCTCGCCGCCTACATCGTGATCATCGACGAGGGCCGTGTCATCGCCCAGGGCACGCCCGACGAGCTGAAGTCGCGGGTGGGGGCCGACATGGTCGAGCTGCACACCGTCGACGTGCCCACCATGCGGCGGGCGGCCGAGGTGCTCGGGTCGCTCGGGGTAGCGGAGCCGTCCACCGACCCGGCGACGCGCCGCTGCTCCCTTGCGGCACCGGGCGGCTCGCGGCTGCTGCCCGTCGTCGTGCGCGCGCTGGACGACGCGGCGGTCCCGGTGGAGGACATCACGCTCCGCCGACCGACGCTCGACGAGGTGTTCCTGGCCCTCACGGGACGCACCACCGACGCCACTCATACCGACCTCACCCCGACCAGTCCCGAGGAGGATGCAGTATGACCATGGACATCACGCTCGACCGACCGCGCCCGGCGCGCCCCGTCGGGGTGGCCGGCAACGAGGGCGCGTCGTATCTGGCCGCCTCGAGCCAGGTGGCGGCCCGCACGCTCAAGAAGTTCGTGCGCACGCCGGCCCTGATCGTCGCGGGCACGGCGCAGGGGGTGCTCTTCCTCCTGATCTTCCGCTACGTCTTCGGCGGTGCGGTGGCGCACCTGGGCAACCTGACCTATGTCGACTTCCTGGTGCCCGGATTCGTCGTCACCGGCGTGCTCTTCCAGGGCATGGGCGCGGCGAGCGGCGTCGCCGACGACCTCGAGGGTGGTCTGTTCGACCGGCTGCGGAGCCTGCCCATCCGGCTGCTGTCGATCATCACGGGCCGGGTGAGCGCGGACTCGACACTGGTGGCCTGGGGCGTGCTCGTCATGACCGCCGTGGGCTTCACCGTCGGTTTCCGCATCGGCGGCAGCGTGGCCGATGCGCTGGCGGCACTGGGCCTGACCATCCTGTACGGCTTCGCGTTCGTGTGGATGTTCATCGCCATGGGCCTGGCGGCCGGCAGCCCGCAGGCGGCGCAGGGGCTCTCGTTCCTGGTCTTCCCGCTCAGCTTCGTCTCATCGGCCTACGTGCCGGTGGCGACGATGCCGGGTTGGATGCAGGGCTTCGCCACCAACCAGCCGATGACGCAGATGGTGAACACGGTGCGGCTGCTGGCGGGCGGGCCGGCGGTCGAGCACCTCCTGGGCCACTCCGTGTCGTACTACCTGGTGCCGTCGCTCCTGTGGACCGTGGGCCTCATCGTCGTCTTCGCGCCGCTGGCCATCTGGAAGCTGAAGAGGTCGTGAGGTCGTGGCGGCCGAGCGCCGGGCCGGAAAGCGGCGCCGGCGTCAGCGTCGGTCGAAGTCCTCGCTCTGGGGGGCGCCGCCGGGCAGGACACCTTCGATGGCCCGGCGCAGCCGCTCCTGCGAATCGATCATCCAGTCGATGTAGAACGCGTAGTCCTCGACGGTCGTGACCTCTCCCTCGCTGTAGTCGGCGATCCGGAAGGCGGCACGGTCGGGCAGCCGCTCCCACGACAGCGGTGCGTCGTAGATCGACTCGACCACCTCTCGCTGCGACTGGATCACCTCGAACTGCGCCGAGCTCCCGGGGGAGCCGAGGTCGATGAAGAAGTCCGAGCGCAACCTGCCTCCGGCCGCGAAGCCGAGCCCGTAGTGGGTGCCCATGATGGGTGACGGCAGCGTGATGAAGTTCTGCGCCGGAAGGGTCGACATCTGGGTCCAGTGGCTGTGCGCAATCCGCACCCGATCGAGCCAGCGGGACCAGAACTCTCGGTAGAGCGCGCCCTTGCCCCCGCTGAGCGGCCCGGCGAGCTCGGCCAGCGTCCATCCGCCGGGATCGCGCCACCACTGGGTCCCGAAGAAGTCGCGGCTGATGCCGGTCGCCAGCTCCACGATGTGGCGGACCAGTCCGGCCGGCGTGTACGACGCCTTGTCGGCGTCCCACACCAGCGCCGCGCTCGCGGCGTTCTGCCAGTGGGCGGTCCGGCGGGCCGGGTCGGCGTGGAGCCACTCCTCGAGCTGGCTCCGGAGCTCGAAGTTCATGTCGTCCCGGGGGGCGATCGTGAAGATCGTCCCGTCCGCCACGGACTCCGACGTGACGAGGCGGCGCACGGTGCTGGCGTCCTGCACGCGCCGCTTGGAGTCGGCCATCTCCTTGGCGAGCTGGCGCTCGGGGCTGATGGTGAACTCCTCGACCTCACGCAGTGGGTAGAGCTGGCTGACGGAGATCATGGGCACGTTGCCACTGCCGGCGCGCCCGTAGACGTAGGACCGGAAGGCGCTGATCTGCACGAGCGAGATGTCGAGGCCCATCTCGCTCAGCCAGACGACACTGGCCGTGACCAGGGGTGAGAAGTCCCGGGCCAGGAGGACGATGCGAGGGCGCCGCAGCGACTCCTGCGTGAGATCGGGAGCGTGGGCCTGCAGCTCGGCCAGTGCCTCGTCGAGTGAGACGGGGGACTGCCGCCGCGACTGGAACCGGGCGTAGTGGTCGGCCAGGGACTCGGGCAGGATCCGGCTGGCCATGGCGGCGTACTTGACCGCCGAGACGTCGGTGTCGGGCGTCCGGCTGCTCTTGAGCTCGGCCACCACCAGCCGGCCGTCGGCGCCCAGGCCCAGCACCCAGATGCGATCCCGACCCGCACCGGCGGCCGTCGGCACGCCGTCGAACTCGAAGGTGATCACCTTCACGGCGGGCCCCAGGATGGCCGGGTTCGAGAGCACCCACTCCTGGAGGTCGGCGCGCTCCTCGAGGCCCGCTTCCTCGAGCGAGATCATCTGAGCCGGCATAGCAACCGACCCGGCAACCGTGAACAACATTTCTTCCGCCATCTCTGGGATCAAGATAGGACAAACGGTCGCTGAAGCGCAGGAACCGAAAGTCACAGAAAGTCTCAACAAATCCCCAAAACTCGTGCTCAGGCCGGGGATTTGTCGGCTCGTTGTCTCCCGACCCCATTTCAGTTCTCTGTCCGCGCTGGGCCGTCCACCTCTGAGGACGGCACGCGGGCGCCCGGTCGGACCGGACCGGCCCGCTGCGAGGAACGACCGCGCGGCCACTGCCCTTGCGGTCTGTCGGCCGCTCCCGCCTCCCGTGGTCGACCGGCCGGGGGAGCGATCCGCGTCAGCCGGGCGCCCCCGGGGCCACGAGGGGCCACGGCCGCTCGCGCTCGACGATGCGGGCCAGGTCCAGCAGGAGCTGCTCCGCATGCCGCCGTCCGATGATCTGCATGGAGACCGGCAGGCCGTCCACCAGCCCGATCGGGATGGCGACCGCCGGGTGCCCGGTCGTGTTGGCCGGGATGGTCAGCGCCCCGTTGTTCCCGACTGCCGCCTCGAACCCGCGCTCGGCAATGAGGTCCACCCCGTCGACCGTGGTCGGCAACGGCCCCTGGGCTCCGAACGCGACGTCGGGGTTGGTCGCGCAGACCACGAAGTCCACCTGCTCGAAGATCTGCGCCATCTGCACGATGGACGCCCGACGCAACGCCTCGATGCCCTTGGCCGCCTCGATGTCGAAGTGATGGGTGGCGATGTTGGCCGCCAGCATGATCTCGGGCGTCAGTTCCGGCTCGCACGCGGGGTAGAGGTCACCGAGCCCCACCAGCAGACTGGCGGCCCCAGCCATGGCCCACTCCATGCCGCCCTGGGGCAACGCGATCGGCACATCGTGCCGTTCGAGGCCGGCATCCTGGGTCAGGAGGCCGGCCGCCTCCTCGACCTTCTCACGCATGGCGGCTGCCACGATCGCCGCCCCGAGGTCGACGCACACCGCGACCCGCTTCCCGCGGACGTCCTGCCGGCCGAGTCCCGCCTCCCAGCCCTCGACCCGGGGCAGCGAGAACGGGTCGTACTCGTCGTACCCGTTGCAGACATCGAACCAACGGGCGGTGTCCCGCACCGAGCGCGCCACGCATCCCAGGACCGCGGTCAGCGGCTCGATCTCCGTATAGGGTCCCTTCGGGATCCTCCCGAAGGTCGCCTTCAACCCGAACAGGCCCGTGAAGCCGGCCGGGATCCGGATGGAGCCGCCACCGTCACCGCCCGTGCAAAGCGGGAACAACCCGCCCGCCACCGCCGCCGCCGAGCCACCCGAGGAGCCGCCGGGCGTCCGCTCCAGGTCGTACGGATTCGACGTCGCGCCGTGCAGGCGGGTGTAGGTGCAGCTGATGCCGCCGAACTCGGATGCCGTTGTCTGGCCGGCCAGCACCGCTCCGGCCGCACGGAGGCGCGCCGTCATGGTCCCGTCGTAGTCGGAGACCCGGTCCTTGTGCACCAGGGACGCGTCGGTCAGAGGCCAGCCCTCGACCGGGTCGAGCTCCTTGACGCCGATGGGTACCCCGCCGAAGGGCAGGCTCACGTCGGCCGTGGCCGCCGCCTCGAGCGCCCGCTCCACGTCGACGAAGCAGACCGCGTTCAGCTTCGACGATGCAACGGCCGCCAGTGATCCTTCCAGTGCTTCGGTCGGGGAGATCGTCGCCGCCCGGAAGGCATCGACCAACGAGCACGCGTCTCCCAACCATGGTTCTCCCGTCACGGATCGCAGGCTACCCAACCCGTCCGCGGGCGAGTCCGGGACGTCGGCCCGGCCAGACCCGCCCCGTGAGGGCTTACTCGGTCGTGCGCCGCCGGAAGAAGTGCGCCGCCAGCGGAGCGGCCACCGCCAGGATCACGACCGACCAGATCAGCGAGGCGTCCACCGGATGTTGCATGGGCCAGGCATCGATCGCCTTCGACGGGTTGGGGTTCCCCCACAGGTCCCGTGCCCCCGCGCACACGGCGCTGACGGGGTTCCAGTCCGCGATCGCCTGCATCCACCCCGGCATGTGCAGCGTGGGCACCATGGCGTTGGACACGAAGGCCAGCGGGAACAGGACGATGAAGCCGAACGACGCGGCCGACTCGGGACTCTTGGAGTTCAGTCCCACACAGGCGGCGATCC
>JBEKVF010000162.1:0-6003 GCA_049514295.1 Acidimicrobiales bacterium | reverse complement strand
CCGCAGGTGCCCCTCGACGTCGTCTTCGAGCGATCGCCCGACGCTGTGCCAGCGCGGTGCCTACGCAGAGGCCGTGACCTGGCGGGCCAGCTCTCCCCAGCGCTCGAAGGCTCCGGGGTCATGCACGACGTCGGAGCCCGTGAAGTAGCTCACCACCCGAGTGGCCATGCCGCCGTACTTGGCCACGATCTTGTCGGCCATGTCGTCCCAGGTGCCGGTCGTCGTGAACTGCTCGAGCAGGTCGTCGTCGATCACCGCCGCCATGCCCGGGACGTCGCCCGCTCGCTGCCGTTCCCGGATCCGTTCGGTCGTCCCCTCGCGGTCCAACTGCTCGAAGATGAAGGCGTAGTTGGGCGTGGAGCCGTAGAACGACACCTGGACCCGCGCCAGTTCCCGCCACGCGTGGCGCTCCTCCTCGGTGTCGCCCACGCACAGGAAGGCCGGCACGATCACCTCGAGGTCGTCCACGGTGCGGCCCGACCGCGCCGCGCCCGCTCCCAATTCGGGCAGCACCGTTTCGCGCAGATAGATCGTCGTGTTGAGCGGGTGCACGTGGACCCCGTCGGCCACCTGGCCCGCCATGCGCAGCATCCAGGGGTTGACGGCCGCCACGTCGACAGGCGGGTCCGGGTAGTCAATCGCTCCCGGGGCCCACGTTGCCGGGAGCAGAGACAGGGCGTAGTACTCGCCCTCGACGGCCAACGGCGCCCCCGTGCGGAAGGACTCGAAGATCTGCTTGACGGCGAGGACGTACTCGCGGAGTCGGGGTCCCGGCGGGTCGAAGTCCGACCCGTAACGGCGCAGGATGTGGGCGCGCACCTGGGCGCCCAGCCCGAGCCGGAAGCGCCCGCCGGTCGCCTCGGCGAGCTCCCATGCCGTCGCCGCCGTGACCATCGGGCTGCGGGGGAAGGCGACCGCGATCCCGGTGAGCACGTCGATGTCGGCCGCCACCGCCAGCGCCCCGCAGGTCAGATAGGCCGTCCGGCCCGCCTCGGTGACCACGAGCCCCGAGAGTCCCGCCTCGGCAGCCCGCCGCCCGAGCGCGCCTACCTGGCGCAGCGGCTGCGCCGGCAGCATGGCGTCGAATTTCAGCGGCACGGGCTCGCCCTCCTCACGCCGCCTGCGGCGCCGTCGGCAGCCCGCCGCGCCGCGCCGGCACCCAGTCGTTGACCGTGGGGAAGTACTCCTCGGTGTGGTCGACCGTGCCCGCGACCGCGTAGTGGTACACCATGGCGGCCCGCATGCCGTCGGACTCGTTGTCCGTCGAGCAGTGCATGAGGTGGCTGTCGAAGACCAGCAGGTCACCCGGGTCCATGTGCACCGGCTCCGCTGCGGCCATATCGTGATCGACGATCTCGAAGTAGCCGTAGTTGGCGCCGGGCCGGCGGTCCGGCACGTGTGTGTGCACCGGCTCGGTGTGCGACCCCGGCAACACGTGCAGGCAGCCGTTGGCCAGTGTCGCCTCGGTGACGGCCAGCCAGACGCCCACCACCGGCCGCGCCGGCTCGAAGGGGAAGTAGAAGGAATCCTGGTGCCAGGGCTGCCCCCAGGCGCCGGCCGTCTTGAAGATGAACTGGGACAGGAAGACGTCGACGTCGGGCGCGATCAGCTCCGAGACGGGGTCGACGACGTCGGCCGAGTGGGCAAAGTCGGCGAAGACGCCGTCACGGTGCAGCTTGAAGATCTTGGACATGCCGTCCTCGGGGTTGGCCAGCTCCATACCCGCCTTGTTGCTCTCGGGCACGAGCTTCACGCCGACCGCCTCGGAGAGCGCCGGCTCGCGCACGATCTCGGTGACCCGGGTCAGCATCGCCTCGCATGTCGCGGGTTCGGCGAAGCCGGCGATCCGGAGGAACCCACGCTCGTCCCACGACGCCCGCTGCTCGTCGGTGAGCGGGAGGCTCATCGGATCGGCTCCGCGGGCGGGTCGGGCAGGACACCGCCGGGACGGGGCCACGCGATCGGGGTGACGTCGCTGGCGATCTCGGCGCCCATCGCAATGCCGGCCCGCTCGACCGAGGGATGCGGGTAGCGACCGTCGCCCCGCGTCGCACCGTCGGCGAAGTAGATGGCCGTGTGCACCCGACGGACCGTACCCGTGGTGTTCGGCCCGGCCAAGTGGAACGTGAGGCCGTGGTGGTATGCGACCGCGCCGGCGGGCACCTCGACCCACACGGGCTCCATCCCCTCGAGCTCGCGGCGTGCCAGCGGGTCCTCGCCCGCGCCGCTGAAGATGTCGACGAACTCGCGGAGTCCGAGCCGGTGGCTCCCGGGCAGGTAGCCCATGGCGCCGTTGGCCAGGGTCGAGCCATCGAGGGGTATCCACGCCGTGATCGTGTCCGGCTCGACAATGGGCCAGTAGGGCTGGTCCTGGTGCGGGTCAGTCTCGCGTCCGCCGGCCTCCTTGTAGAGCGCCTGGTCGTGCCAGAGCCGAACGGCGTCGACACCGAGAAGACCGGCAGCGGTCCCGGCGACACGAGGGTGGAAGGTCAGCGGACGGACGTCGGCGCAGTCCTCCCAGAGGTTCTGGCACTGCGTGAAGCTCTGTTCGTAGCGCGACTTCTCGGCCAGCGCCCGGGCGTCGTGCCGACTGCGCCGGGCGACGCCCTCGTCCACCGCCGCCCCGTACCGGGCGAGCTCGCCGGCGGTCAGCAGGTCGGGCACCACGACGAAACCTTGGCGCCGGAAGTCCTCGACCAGCTCCGGCGCCAGCGGCGCCGGCGCCGTCACGTCCCCGTCTCCCCGTGCACCTCCCGGATGTGGCCCACCATCTCGTGGACGCTCGGCGAGTCGAGCCAGGGGGTCAGGTCGAGGCCGAAGCTGGAGTCGGGGAACGGTCCCTCGTCGAGCGTGTGCGCCTCGGAGGCCATGAAGCGGCCGTCGAACAGGCGCACCTCGGTGAGGACCTCGGCGTAGGGGAGCGTGCTCGCGGCGGGGGAGCCGAAGCCGAAGACGCGCTCGGAGCCGAGCACGGCGTTGGCAACGGCCCGGCCGGACAGCAGGCGCTGGTAGTCGTTGCGCTCGAGCTCGCCGGCGTACGCATCGAGGATGTGCGCCGCCCGGTCCAGCAGGTTCGCGCCGAAGGCGTGGAAGATGTTGGGCGTGGGCAGGTCGCCCCACACACCCCACATCCACCAGCGCACGGTCGGGGGGAGGACGGCCATGGCGCGCTGGACGCCGCGCCCCACCGCCTCGTGGCCGTGGTGCACGTCGTGCGGCGATGGGGAGACGACGATGGACGCGTCGTGCTCCTTCACGATCGACGGGAGCTCGGAGGCGATGCGGCGGACGGCCAGCGCGATGTCCCCGTCGAGGTCGATGTTGAGCGGCGGGTCGAGGAAGACCGGAACGAAGCCGGCCCGGCTCGCGGCCTCCTCCGCCTCGGTGCGCCGGCGGCCCCACTGCTCCTCGAAGCCCAGGCTTGCGATCACGCTGACCACCGTCCAGCCCCGGTCGAGCAGATGGAGCAGCGCGCCGGGGCAGCCGACGGCCTCGTCGTCGGGGTGCGGCGCGACATGGAGGACCGTGGGAGCCATGGGATCAGCCGGCGTCCCCTGCAAGGGCTTCGTCGACGAGACGGGACCACTCGGGATCGTCGTCGGGCAGGTGGCCGGGGACCAGGTGACGGCGCACGAACAGTGAGGTCACGGCGGCCTTTGCCGAACCGGCACCTTCGGCAGCGGTCTCCGTGAGCAGGCATGTCGCCTGCACGGCGCGCACGAGCAGCTCGAGCTGCCGCCGGAAGTGCGCGGCCCCGTGACCGGGATCGGTGATGGATCTTCGCAGCCGCGGTTCAAGACTCTCCAGCACCACCGACAGGACTTGGTCGTCCGCTCCGACCTCACTCGCGCCTGCCAGCTCCGCGCGCAGCCATGACAGTAGGTGGTCGTGGATCCCGAAGCGCGCGCAGTCCCGCAGCACCTGGGCGCACAGCACGTTGTGCGTGCCCTCCCAGCTCTCGAACACGATGGCATCTCGGTAGAGGCGGGGGAGTGGGGAAAAATCCTCGATGGTGCCGTTGCCACCGAGCACTTCGATGCCGCGCCGCGCCGCGTCGGTGGCGCAGATTGAGGTCACGTACTTGTTGGCGTTCACGAGGAACCGGAAGGCGCCGGCGACCGTCTCGTCGGCCTGGCCCTCGTCGAGCTGCGTGAGCATCCCCGTCAGGGCCATGGTGGACGCCAGCGCGGCCTGCTCTTCGGCCTTCATGAGCGCGAGCTGCTCGCGCACGAGGGGGAAGGACCCCACGGGTCGCCCGAAGGCCAGTCGGTGCCGGGCGAAGGACGCGGCCTCCAGGAACGCCCGCCGCATGATGCCGGTGGAGCCCACGGCGTTGAGCCACCGGGAGGTATTGAGCAGCTCTTCCACCGCCACGTGGAACCCCTCCGCGATCGGGCCGATGGGCCAGCCCAGAGCACCGTCGAAGTCGATCTCGGCGGAGGCCATTGCCCGGGTGCCGAGCTTGTTCTTCAAGCGGCGGATCCGGAAGCCGTTCGGCGTCGCGCCGTCGACGCTGCGGGGGACCAGGAAGCAGCCGAGGCCCCGGGTGCCGTCGGACGCGCCCATCGGCCTGGCGGTCACGACGAACAGGTCGGCATCGGCGACGGAGCAGAACCACTTCTCCCCGGTAATGCGCCACCCGTCGGCGACGTCCGGGTCCGGTGTGGCCCGTGTGGCGTTGGCACCCACATCAGACCCTCCCTGCACCTCGGTCAGGAACTGCGACGCCCGAAGGCACGAGCCGTAGTCGCGCTCGTGGAGGCCGGGCAGGAAACGATCACGCAGTTTCTGACTTCCCCGGTGCTCCAGGGCACGGATGGCGCCGGCGGTGCACACGACGGGGCACGCGTGCCCACCTTCGCCGACGTGCGTCAGCAGGTAGAAGAGCGCAGCGAGCTCGAAGGGGCGCGGTCCCTCCTGGCCGCCGGCCAGCATCCCCGAGCTCCAGACCGCACGACCGGCCACGTCGTAGGCGGGGTGGAACTCAATCGCCTCGAGGGGTCTGCCGATGCCGTCGTCGCGGATGTGGGCCGGAAGCTCGCGGTGCCCTTCAAGGGTCACGACCGCCGGCTCGACGACGGTGGCGACGGCGGCGCCGAATTCGCGCAGCGTCGGCTCCATCTTCTCGGCGGCAGTCTCGCCGGCCCATCGTCGAAGCACGCGGGCGAGGTTCGGCGTGGCCTCGTAGTAGTTGGTCGGCCGCGAGTCCCACCAGGCGCCGAGGTCGCCACGTCCCGGTTGTTCCTCGGTCACCGCTGCACCTCCTGGCCACGTGCAGTCTCGCGCCCTGGCCAGCGTCTTCGTCGACGTCGGGTTGTCGGAGGTACTCAGAACACTCTTTACAGATTAGTCTGAATAGAATATTATGAGCTGTATGCCGAGATGGTCCCGGTCCAACCCCCTCGCCCTGGCGGTGCTGGTCTGCCTGTACGAGCGGCCGATGCACCCCTACGAGGTGGCACGGACGCTGCGCCAGCGGGCCAAGCAGGAGAGCGTCCGCCTCAACTACGGCTCCCTCTACGCCGTCGTCGAGTCACTCGAGAAGAAGGGCTTCATCAAGGCCACGGGCACCGTGCGGGAGGGCAAGCGCCCCGAGCGGACCGTCTACCAGATCACCGACGACGGCTCGCGGGAGATGGACGACTGGATGACCGAGCTCATCGGCGTCCCCGCCAAGGAGTACCCGGCCTTCATGGCCGGTCTCTCCTTCATCCCCTCGCTCGATCCCGACGATGCGCTCATGGCGCTGCGCGGCAGGGCAGAGGCGCTCAAGGTGAAGCTGGCCGGGATGAGAGGCGCCATGAAGGCGGCCCAGGCGGCAGGGCTACCCCGCCTGTTCGAGCTCGAGACCGAGTACGAGGAGCAGCAGCTGATCTCCGAGCTGAAGTTCGTCAACGGCCTGGTCGAGGAGATCTCCTCGGGCACCCTCGAGGGGCTCGACATGTGGCGGATCTTCCACACCGAGGGCTTCAACTCCGAGGAGGTGCACTTCACCTTCGACAC
>JBEKVF010000161.1:0-6048 GCA_049514295.1 Acidimicrobiales bacterium | reverse complement strand
CGCCAGCTCGACGTGCTCTCCATCGTCAAGCGGCGTGACTCGCTCGGGCTGCTCCAGCACTCCGACACCGAGGAGCGTTTCACCAAGAGCAGCGAGGAGCTGCACGCGCTGCTGCAGATCGCCATGGGCGGCATGGTGGCCGAGGAGCACTGGTTCGACGAGGTGTCGACCGGCCCGGCTTCCGACCTGGCCGCCGCGACCACCATCGGCGCCCAGATGATCGGCGCCTGCGGCATGGGGACCTCCCTGATCTCCGTGGCGGCGGCCGGCAGCGGCTACTTCGAGGGGAGCCTCGTCGACAAGGTGCTGGCCGACAAGGACGCCCGGGCTGAGCTCGACAAGCTGCTCATGGGCTCCTGCGACGCCGCGACGGCCATCGTGGCCGCCCACCCCGAGGTCGTCGAGGCTTTGCGCGACGCCCTGCTCGAGCGGGACGAGCTGGTGGGCTCCGAGATCACGGACGTGATCGAGTCGGCGCTCCAGGTCGCCCCCGAGCCAGCGGTGATCTCGGAGCTCCGTCCGTCAAAGGCGGCCGGGGGCGGCGCCTGATCCACCCCGCAGCGGTGTGTCAGCGGGGCGGCCGCCTGTCGCCCAGTATGCGCAGCACGAGGCGGCCCAGCCGGCCCGGCGGGCGACTGCGCCGTGCCGCGATGGCCTCGGCCTCGCGGTCGCTGGTGAGTGGGCCGCCGAGGCGCCAGTACCGCCGCCCGCCGCCGCTGTAGCGCACGTAGTCAGGCACGGGCGGCAGCTTGCGCTTCGGCTTGCGGGGCCGCTTTGCCTTGGCCACGGTCCCCAGTTTGGCGCGTCATCGGCAAGGACTGGCGAAGCCGCCCGCCCGGGGCCGCGCCTACGAGCGCAGTGCGGCAGCGATCGCGGCGCCCGTCGCCGACGCGTTGAGGTAGGGCTCGGGGGCGTGGGCCCGGTGCCCGTTGTCGATGACGATCTCCTCGACGCGGGGTCCGAACTTCTCGACGAGCGAGACCGCCGCTGCATGGTCGCCGACGGCCCGGACGTTCACCCAGCGCTCGACGGGGCCGGGCCAGGCGCCCTGTCCGTCGACGGGCTTGGGTTCCAGGGTGTCGAACAGCATCGGCGCGGCGAGCGGGGAGCCGAGGCTGACGAACGTCCGGATCGGCCAGTCGGGATGGTTGGCCAGGGCCGTGTAGGACAGGACGGTCCCGAAGGAGTGCGCGACGAGCACGCGGGTGTCGTCGGCCACCACGGCCTCGATGCGGGCGCGGAGGCGGTCGCGCAGGTCGGGCTCGGTCAGCATGACGGTCACCATGTCGACGGTGCGGTCGAACGTCGCCTCGCTGGCCGCCTGACCGAGCGCGGCGATGGCGTCCCCGCCCTGGAGCTCCGAGAGCGCCTCTGCCACCCCGGCCCGGGACTGCTCCAGCTGACGGTCCGCGTCGCTCCCCGGGTGGCGGCGGAAGAGGTCGCCGTAGAAGCAGACCTCGACGTCGGTGCCGTCGAGGTCCACCCCGTGGTGCCACAGCCCGTCGCGTACGGCCGGTAGCCAGCGCGCCTTGAGCTCGTTGGGGCCCCACAGCTCGTTGAACGCACCGTGGACCAGGACGATGGGTGCCATGAGCGGTCAGCCTGCCAGGTGGGCGGTGTCGTTGTAGCCCCGCACGATCCAGCGCTCGGGGGTCACGACCAGCCGCGAGATGGACGTGTTGTCGGCGTTGATGAAGGCGAAAGCGCCCGAGTCACTGGCCTGAGCGAGAATCTCCCCGATGGCGGCGCCGTGGCTGAAGACGATGACCCGCCCCCCGGGGTGGGCGTTGGCGATGCGCTCGATGGCGCGCCGCAGGCGGCCCCCGAACGCCTCCCGTGACTCGGCGCCGGGGACGACGTCCCAACGCTGCTCGCGCAGCACCTGCTCGAACATGGGGTCGCGGTCCACGGCCTTCTGGCGCAGGCGGCCGCCTTCCCACTCGCCCAGGAACACCTCGCGCAGGTCCGCGTCGACGACGGGGTGGATGCCGGTCCGCTCCACGAGCGGCGCCGCCGTCTCGGCCGTGCGGCGCAGCGTGCTGACGTACATGCCGTCGAAGGGGTCGGCGACCAGGCGCAGCGCCACCTGCTCGGCCTGGTGCCGGCCCACCCCGGACAACGGCGGGTCACCCTGGCCCTCCACGAGCTCGAAGGCCTCGCCCTCGACGGCGTCGGCCGACGCGCCGTGGCGGACGAGGAGGAGCTCGGTCGAGCCGGGCGGGCCCACGTAGGGCCTCTGGCTGAAGGTGCGGGGCGGCGTCACGGGCGCCGAGTGTACGAACGATCAGCGCGGCGCGTGCAGCTCGGGCGGCCCGTGCTCGTCGTCGTCCTCCACCACCTCCGCATCAATCACGTTCGGGTCGTCGGCGGCGGCGTCCTGTCCCCACCCGGCCGGTCTCCACCCGGCCGGTCCCGACCCGGACGGTCCTGTCCCCGGCGAGCGGACGGTAGCGAAGAAGGTGCCCGGCCCCTGGGTGAAGCGGATCTGCAGCGGCCGCCCGGCGTCGGGCCCGAGTTGCTCCCACAGCGGCAGCGCACGGCGGTGCACCAGGTAGCCCTGCACGCCGAGGGTGAGCCCCAGGTAGAGGAGGAAGCTCGCCCCCTCCAGTCCGACCGCCCCCGCATGGTTGCCGCCGGCGTCACCGGCGAAGTGCACCAGCAGCGACACCAACCACAGGGCCATGGTCACGGCGTTGCCCTGTCGCACCGCCCATCCGTTGCTGGCCCACACCCGCATGGAGAGCCCGCGCAGCGCGCCCAGCCCCACGGCGCCGACGAGCATCGTGCCGAGCACCCAGACCCAGGCGGACCCGGACACGTGGTGGTCGCCCGCGTAGGAGAGCATCTCGATGAGCCCGATGGCCCCGATGGCCACGGGGAGGCGGGGCTGGTACACCCGCGGCACCGGCCGCACCCTGATCTGGCGCAGCAGGACGAAGATGAGGATCAGCGTCCCGAGTGCGTAGGAGAAGAACGACATCGCCCGTCCACCCTATGGCCGGGGGGTGCCTATTGGGTCAGCAGCGGCCCCACCTCGACGCCGAAGCGCGCCGTCTGCTCGCAGAATTCCTCGGCGCTCCGCGCCATGAAGCGCACCTGCAGGTGGTTCACGCCCATGGCGACGAGCTCCCGCAGCGACTCCGCCACCTCCTCGCCGCGGCCGGAGAGGACCCACCCGGGCAGGTCCCAGCCCGAGCCGCCCGTGGTCAGGTGGATCGGCTCGGCGATCGTGCCGATGTCGATCGGCGCCCCGCCGCGCAGCTCGGCCCGCAGCTCGCGCAGCCGGGCGATCTGGCCCGGCAGGTCGCGCCGCCGCGTCCCCTGGGGGAGCCACCCGTCGCCGAACGCGGCCGTGCGGCGGATGGCCGCCGGGGAGGAGCCGCCGATCCAGATGGGGGGCCGGGGCTGGCGCACCGGGCGCGGGCCCAGGCCCATGTCACGCGCGGGGAAGCGCGGCCCGGGGAGCTCGGGGAACTCGTCGGTGAAGCAGCGGGCCAGCGCGGAGACCGCCTCGTCGGTGTGGCGCCCCCGCTCGTCGAAGCCGCCTGTCAACAACTCGTACTCCTCGGGCACGTGGCCCGCACCCACGCCCACGATGAGGCGGCCGCCCGAGAGCCGGTCGATCGTCGACAGCTCCTTGGCCGCCCGCAGCGGGTGGCGCTGGGCGAGGATCAGCACGTGTGACAGGAGGTGGGTGCGCCTGGTGACCGCGGCCAGCCAGCCGAGCGTGGCCGTCGTGTCGTACCAGATGGTCCCCATGGCGTCGGCCAGGCGGCGCGGAATGGCGGTGTGGTCGCACACGCCGATGTAGAAGAAGCCCGCCTCGTCGGCCACCCGGGCGATGCGCGCCAGCTCTTCGGGGCCGGACTCCTTCTCCCAGTCGGCCACGTAGAGCGTCGACTGGGACTGAATGGGCAGCTGCATGCCGTAGACGACCTGTCCCTCCGGGACGGCGCGCACGACGTCGGCGGGGCTCGGGGCGGTGTCGGTCATGGTGTGCTCTCCCATCGGACGGGAACGGTCAGATGATGCCTCAGGTGAATGCGGAGACCGCCAGCGCCATCTCGGCGGGTGTGCCGAAGGTCGTCGCCAGCACCCGCGCCCGCTTGAGGTGCAGGTGCAGCGGCACCTCCCAGGTGTAGCCCATGCCCCCGTGCACCTGGATGGCGGCGCGTGCGTTGGCCAGCGCCGCCTCGTCGGCCAGCAGCTTGGCGCCCATCACCGCCCGGTCCACCAGCTCGTCGGGGGTGCGGCGGGCGGCCTCCGCCTCGGACGCGACGACGTCGGGCTCGTCGGCCAGGCAGGCCGCGGCGTGCACGGCAGCCCGGGCCACCTCGGCCCGCACGAGCATGTCGGCACAGATGTGCTTGACCGCCTGGAAGCTCCCGATCGGCTTGCCGAACTGGTGGCGCTCCTTGGCGTAGGCCACCGCCAGGTCGAGCGCCTCGGCCGCGTGCCCCACCTGCAGCGCGGCGGTGAGCAGCGAGCCGTCGCGCATCATGCGCGCGCCCACGTCGGCCACCGGCTCGCCCGCGGGCAGGGACTCCAGCCGCCACAGCGGGGTGAGTGGGTCGAGCGGCTCGGTCACGCGGGTCGCTTCCGCCGCGTCGGGCGCCGGCGACAGCAGGCGAGGCGTCGAGCGCCGGTCGTACGCCGGCAGCACCAGCAGGCCGTCGAGCGAGGACAGGTGCTCCACGAGGATGGGTCCCGGCCCGGCACAGTGCAGGCCCACCTGGGTCCGTCCGTCGGACGAGCCCTCGATCACCCCGCACGATGCGGCGAGGAAGGTCCCCACCAGGGGCCCGGGGATGAGTGCCCGGCCCAGCTGCTCGAAGACGACCACCGCTTCCGCCATGCCGAGGCCGGTGCCGTCGGGCTCGGGCAGCGAGAGCGCGAAGACGCCCGTCTCACCCAGCGCGGCCCAGTCGCCGGCGCCGATGGCCTGCTCCGCGCCCTCATTGGCGCGCAGGTGCTCGAGCGGCAGCCGCCCGGCCACCATGGCCCGGACGCCCTCGGCCAGCTCGCGCTCGTCGTCGCCGACCCGGAAGTCCATCAGCGCGACCTCGGCAGGCCGAGGATCCGCTCGGCCACGATGTTGCGCTGCACCTGGGACGTCCCCGCAGCGATCGTCAGGTTGATGGACTTGAACCAGGCGTGCAGCTGCTTGCCGTTGCCCAGTACCTCGCCGTCGGGTCCCAGCAACGGGTCTGCGCACAGCGCGGCCCGGTCGAGCACCTCCATGGACAGGTCGCCCAGCGCCTGGGCGTGCTCGGAGAACGACAGCTTGAACACCGAGCCGCCGATGCCCGGGACCCCGGTCTGCGCCGCCTCGGAGACGTTGCGCTTGGTGAGCGCCCACAGCGCGTCGAAGGCCGCTACGAGATGCCCGATGCGCCGGCGCAGGCCGTCGTCGCCGAGCAGGCCGAGCCGGTCGGCCACCCGGTACATCTCGCCCAGCAGCCGCATGCACTCGAGCAGTTCGCCGACGAACGCGGTGCCCCGCTCGAAGGAGAGAGTCACCATCGTCACGCGCCAGCCGTCGTTCTCCTCGCCCACGCGGTTGGCCACCGGGATGCGCACCTCGTTGAGGAACAGCTGGGCGAACTCGGTGGTGCCCTCAATGGTGCGCAGGGGCCGGATCTCTATGCCCGGCGAGTCCATCGGCATGATGAGCCAGCTGATGCCGTGGCGGCCCTCGCCGCCGGTGCGCACGAGCAGCTCGCAATAGTCCGCCACCTCGGCGTGGGAGGTCCAGATCTTCGAGCCGGTGACCACGTAGTCATCGCCGTCGCGCAGCGCCCGCGTGCGGAGCGACGCGAGGTCGCTGCCGGCGTCGGGCTCGCTGAACCCCTGGCACCACACCTCCTGGCCGCGCAGGATGGCCGGGAGGTAGCGCTCCCTCTGCGCCGGCGTCCCCTCGGCAATGACCGTCGGACCGGCGTGGAGCAGTCCGACGAAGTTCACTCCGACGTAGGGCGCGCCGGCGCGCTCGCACTCCTCCTTGAAGATCAGCTGCTCCACCGGGGAGGCGCCGCGCCCGCCGCCCTC
>JBEKVF010000160.1:0-6059 GCA_049514295.1 Acidimicrobiales bacterium | reverse complement strand
GCCCACCCCGGATCCCTCCGGGAACATGGACTTGGGGGGCTCGCGGAAGGCGATCGAGATGATGCGCTCGCCGCCGCCCAGTTGCTTCCCCGTGCGGAGGAAGAAGGGCACGCCGGCCCAGCGCCAGTTGTCGATGTCACAACGCAGCGCGACGAAGGTCTCGGTGTCGGAGTCGGGGGCCACACCGGGGATGTCGCGGTAGCCCTCGTACTGCCCCCGGACGACCTGGGTCACGTCGAGCGGGCGCAGCGAGCGGAAGACCTTGTTCTTCTCCTCGCTGATGGACACAGGTTCCAGTGCGGTGGGTGGCTCCATGGCCATGAAGGCCAGGATCTGGAAGAGGTGCGTGACCACCATGTCCTTGAAGGCACCCGTCGCCTCGTAGAAGGCGACCCGGTCGTCGACCGAGAGCGTCTCGGGCACGTCGATCTGCACGTGGTCGATGTGGTCCCGGTTCCAGATGGGCTCGAAGAGGCCGTTCGCGAACCTGAAGGCCAGGATGTTCTGCGCGGCCTCCTTGCCGAGGAAGTGGTCGATGCGAAAGACCTGCTCCTCGTCGAAGATCTGGTGCACGGCATCGTTGAGTGCCACGGCACTGGCCAGGTCGGTGCCGAACGGCTTCTCCATGATGATCCGCGACCGCTCGACCAGCTTGGCGTCGGCCAGCAGCTGGAGCACCGAGCGGGCCGCCGCGGGCGGGATGCTCAGGTAGTGCAGGCGGCGGACGTTGTCGCTGCCGATCTCGTCCTCCGCCTTGGCCACCGCGTCCGTCAGCGCCTGCGGGCCGGCCGTGGTCGACACGAAGGTCAGCCGCTTCTCGAAGTTCGCCCACTGCAGCAGCGAGATCTTGCCCACGGCGAACTGGTCGCAGGCGTGGCGGGCCAGGTGGCGGAAGTCCTCATCGCTGAGGTCGCTCGTCGAGCTCCCCACGATGCGGTACTCGGGCATCATCCCCGAGATGGAGAGGTGGAGCAGGCCGGGCAGGAGCTTGCGCGCCGCCAGGTCGCCGGTCGCTCCGAACAGGACGATGACGTGCGGATCGAGCTGATTCGGCGGCGGTGCGGAGTCCACGGTCTCGCTGCGGTCCACGACCTCGGTCATGGCCGCGGCCGCCGCTCGTTGAGCTCGGACACGTTGCCGCCCATGATCTTGGCCACCGACTCGGGCGGGAGCTTCTGCAGCTCGGTCACCCAGTCGGCCGGCTCGGGCAGCCCCTCGATGTGCGGCCAGTCCGACCCGAAGATCACCCGATCGTCGCCCATGAGGTCGACGATCTCATCGACGTCGTCCTCCCAGAACGGGTTGATCCACACGTGGCGCCGGAAGGTGACCACGGGGTCCTCGGCGAAGTAGCCCGGCATGCGCCGCGCCGTCGTGCGCAGCTTGCGGAAGAGCGGGGCCAGGAACTCCGAGCCGTTCTCGACCGACGCCACGCGCACGTTCGGGAAGCGATCGAAGAGCTTCTCGAGGATCAGGGTGGCCAGGAAGTCGTGGGCCGCCCGCTCAATGGCGAACATCTTGATGCTCGGACGGGCCGGCCCGGCACGGAACGAGGCCGAGAAGCCGTCGACCGCGTAGCCGTTGGAGGACAGCCCGGCGTCACCGGCGTGCACGACCACGGTGACGCCGGCCTCGTCGGCTCGGGCCCAGAAGGGGTCGAAGGCGTCGGCCGCCGGCGAGAGCGGTCCGTGCACGGTCGTGGGCGCCGCTGCCCGCATCACGACCGTGCGGGCACCCGCGTCGAGCGCCCACTCGAGCTCGCGCACGGCCTCGTCCACATCGGCCAGCGAGATGTAGGGGGCGGCGAAGATCCGGTCCCGGTACGCCATGCCCCAGTCCTCGGCCAGCCAGCGGTTGAAGGCCCGGAACAGGAGGACCACCGCCCCGGGGTCGTCCTTGAGCGCCTCCTCGTAGAGCATGCCGAGGGTCGGAAACAGCCAGACCTTGGCCAGGCCCTGGGCGTCCATGGTGGCCAGGCGGGCGTCGTGGTCGCGGTACTCGGGGCGGATGGGCTCGGGCGTCCCCATGAGCTCGTGCATCGGCCGGCCTTTCGGGTTGCCCCGGAAATAGTCGACCAGCGCGCCAGCCGGGGAGATCGGGTTGAACGTCGGGTTCGTGACGGCCCGGCTGATCCGGCCGCCCAGCGCGTGGTACCGGCGGCCACCGACCTCGACCCACTGGATCACCCGTGGCCCGAGCGCCGGGTCGAGGTGGCGTGTGAACGCGTCGAGCGCCTCGTAGTAGTGGTTGTCGGCGTCGAAGACGGGGGAGTCGGCAGGGAGCATGGTCGGCCTTCCGCGGGGCGTGCGCTACACCCAGACTGTATTAGCTGGCGGTCGGTGGTCCCGCAGCTGTGTGCTCGGCCCCCGGCGGGTCGACCGCCCACGCGGGGGCCTGCCCCCACTGCTCCCCGTACACCAGTTCGGGGAGGGGGCGCCGGCGCACCGGACCGTGATGCCCCTGCGGGCGGCCGATGGTGATGGTCGCCATGAGATCCACCTCGTCGGGGATGTGCAGCAGCGCCCGCAGCTCGGCGTCCGCCGCGAACTGCCAGCCCGTCATGACGCCGCCGTAGCCGAGGGCGCGGGCGGCCAGGAGCAGGTTCTGGCAGGCGGGGTAGACCGAGGCCCCGTCGGTGTAGTTGGTGTGGCGGTAGTGGACGAAGCAGGCGAGGATCAGCACCGGGACCGACTCGTAGGCGTCCACGTAGTGCTGCATGGTGCGGGCCATGCGCGCCTTGGGCGAGTCGGAATCGACGCCGGAGCCCTTGTCGTAGCCGTCGGCCTCCCTCTTGGCGGTCCAGAAGCCGCGCGCCCCCTCCCCGAGCAGCCTCTTGGCCTCCCGGGCCACCGGCCCATCGGTGAGGACGATGAAGCGGAAGGGCTGGCGGTTCGACCCGCTCGGCGCCCGGGTGGCGGCGAAGAGGATGTCCCGCAGCACCTCGTCGGGGACCGGCTCGTCGGTGTAGCGCCGGATGGCGCGCGTCGAGAGCAGGCCCTCGTAGAGCGAGACCTCCTCGTCGCGCCTGCCCGCGCTCACCGGCGGGACCCCCCGCCGTCGACCTCGATCCGCTGCCCGGTGACGTAGCCGGCTCCCTCCGAGACGAGGAAGCGCACAACCCGGCCCACGTCGGCCGGTTCGCACACGTGGCCGAACGGCGAATTGGCGTCCAGCGAGTGGATGTCGTCAACCCCGGCCGCCTTGGCCAGGCGGCGCCCCATCTCGGAGACGACCAGCCCGGGCGCCACGACGTTGACGTGGGTGCCGTAGCGCAGCTCTTCCTTGGCCAGGGTGTAGGCCAGCGACTCGAGGGCCGACTTGGCGACGTTGTAGGGCGCGCCGCGGCCGGGGTTCGTGGAGCTGTTCACCGAGGAGACCATGACCACGTCGCCCCGGGGGCGGTCGCGCATCTGGGGCACCAGCAGGTGGGCGAGGTGGAACGCCCCCATCACGTGGATGCCGAACAGGCGCTCCATCTCGGCCGGCTCCGTCTTGGCCACGGTCTGGCCCCGGCTGGCGATGCCGGCGTTGGCGACGAGGATGTCGACCGCCCCGTGCGACCCCAGCACCTCATCGCACAGCCGGCGGCAGTCCTCGAACGACTCCACCGCGGCCTGGTGCACGGTCGCCGTCCCGCCCGCACCGAAAATGGCCTTCGCCGTCTCCTCCGCCGCGTCGGCGTCGCGGTGGTAGACGACCGCCACCGTGGCCTCGGCTGCGGCGAGCTCCTCGCTGATGCCTCGACCGACGCCGCGGCCGCCGCCGCTGACCAGGGCGATCCTCCCGGCGAGCCCGGTGCCCGCAGCCTCTGACATGGCGGCGACCCTACCAACGACCACCTGCAGCGAGCCCGGCCGTGCGCCGGCGGCCCGAGAGGCCGGCCCGCGCCAACCCGAGATGTCCCGTCCACTAGGTTGCCCCGCCGTGCCAGCCAGGCCCCAGCTACTCCGTCGCAGCCGTCGCCCTGGTGGCCGCCGTGCTCACGGTGCCGCCCGCCAATGCTGGAGCCGCCACCGCCTCGCAGGCCGCGACGATCCCGCCGCTTTCGTTCCTCCACGTCGTCACGCCGACGAGCGGTCCGGACCTGACTCCGTACCTTGCCGACGCCTCAGGGCGGGAGGTGCTGCTGCGCGGCGCGGTTGCGGTGGGCATGAAAGACGTCGCCTATCCCGATGCCAACGGCGGGCCCGCCGTCTTCCCCGTGGCGCCCTCGGCCTACGACGGGCGCTGCCCCAAGGCCTCCGCGCTGATCCCACAGCCGCCGCTCTGCGAGGCGCAGGCATCGCTGTCCGCCTTCGGGCAGTCGACGGCGCCGGGGAGTGGCGACGATTTCGCGCAGATGCGGGCGCTCGGCTTCGACGTCGTCCGCCTGGTGCTCAACTGGAGCCAGCTCGAGCCGGTGCCGGGCACCTACTCGACGACCTACCTCGACCGCGTAGTGCAGGTGGTGGGGTGGGCGCGCCAGCAGGGCATCTACGTGATCCTCGACACGGACCGGGACCAGTACTCGCGCTCCGTCGTGCCGGCCAAGAAGGGGATCGCTCCGTCGGGCTGCACTCCCTCAGGTGGCGGGGACGGTGCCCCCGTGGTCACGGTCGGCCCGGCACCGGCTGCCCTGACGGCCCACGTGGCGGCCGAGGCGATCGACCCGCCGCAGCCGATCAGCGAGCCGGCGGCGCGGGCCATGGCCGAGAGCGCGCTGAACGCGGAGGCCAATTCACCGAACGCCTCCATCCGCTCGACGGCGCAGCTCGTGCAAGGCCTCGCCGCGATGGTCCTCGGGCAGACGGACCCCAACGGGTGACATCGCCCCGGTAGGCCCGGTGCGGGGTGCGCCCTCGGGCTCAGTGGCCTCGCAGTAATTGCGCGTGCGCAATGTCCGCCAGCCGTGACTGGGCGAGGAGCCATTCGCGCGATCGGCTCTCTCGACCTTCCTGCAGGACGTGGTGCATCCCCGTGGGGCTGTCCGTTCGTGCCCCGCACCGCCGGCAGACCGCAATACGCCCGTTCGTCTCGGGTGCATGGTGCTCATCGAGCTGAGCGGCAATGTGCAATGACTCGGGTGAGGTCATGGTCCTCCTCTCGGCCATCCGTCGAGACACGGAGCCGAAGGATCACGCCCGGCTGTAGAGAGCGAACGTGATCCCCCCCACCCTACGCCCGGGGTGAAGCGGCGCCACATCGGGCTCCCAAGCTCGCCGACCCATGGTCGATCGGGCACTCTGAGAGACCTGACGGACGCCGGCGGGGGGCCTGGGTGACCGACCGGGCCGAGATGCCCGTTCGGTCACCGTCGGACCTGGTCGGCGTCTGATTGCTACCCGAGATAGGCGAAGATCGGACCTACGGCGTCGTCGACCTTCATGATGGGGTTGATCGTGAACGTCATGAACTCCGAGTACGCCAGGACGTCTGCGTACGCCGCGTTCAAGTCGTCCGACTCGCTGATCGTGTAGCCGCCTGTTCCGTCGGCCCGCACGTAGTGTGCGATCTCACCCGCTGCAGCGCCCCGCTGGCCGAAGATGTCCATCAGACGCTTGACATCCGGCTTGGGCAGATGGGGCTTCAACCGGTACTCGCTGATGAAGAGCATGTGCGGCTCCTTTGCTTGTCGGTGGTCGACTCGCGATATCGAGGCGACGCCGCACGCTACCGCCATTGCACCTCGGGTGCTCGGGGACGGGATCCGCGCCAGCACCCACTGGGCGTCGTCCACACGAGACGGCTAGAACAGAGTGCCATGGCCGATCGAGGTCCGCAGGTCATCTCACTGTCGCTCACGAGCCCTGAGGACATGTTCGTCCTGGCGCAGACGGATCTGTTCTCCGAGTACCGCAACTTCATGACCGGGCTTGAGTACTGCATCAGCGTGCTGCGAAGCCGCCGCTCCAGGGGGCCCGTACGGATCGAGCTTTCCCTGCCGTCCGACCACATCGAAGAGGGCATGAACCAACGGATCGGCCGCACCCTCACTCGCTACTGCGACCATCGGATCGCCTACAACCAACGGGAGCGCCGAGCGGTCCGGCTCGACGGCGTGTCCTCGCTGTGGATCGGGA
>JBEKVF010000159.1:0-6091 GCA_049514295.1 Acidimicrobiales bacterium | reverse complement strand
ATCTCGGTGCCCTTGTCGGGATGGGTCACCTCCACCCCGCTGACGAACCCCACCGCCCGCCCGTCCTCGTAGGCGAGCAGCAGGTGGTGGCCGTCCTCGGCGAGGAAGCGGGCCGTCGCCGCCGGCTCGGCCGGGCCGTCGAACAGGTGGGAGGCCGCCGTGACGAGGCGGTCGTCGCCGGGGCGGAGCGCCCGGATCTCCACCGCGCTCAGTCCGGGTCGGGGCGGGGGCGCGCCTGGAGCGCCATCCACGCCATCACCAGCTGCAGGGGGAGTCGGCCCCAGGCGACGGCGCGGCTGTCGGTGGGGCCCGGATTGCGACCGGTCCCGGCGTCGAGGGCCATCTGCACGTTGGCGGGGAACACGGCCGCCAGGGTGGCCACGCTGGCCGCGGCGGCCCACCGGGTGCGCAGGACCAACCCTGCGGCGCACGCCAACTCGACCAGCCCGCTGGCGTAAATGAGCGTGGTGTGGTGCTCCTCGGGGATGGCGCGCGGCATGATGGACGCGAAGGCCTGCGGGCGGGCCAGGTGCACCACACCACTGGTCGTGAAGACCGCGGCGAGCGCCAGGGGCGCACGACGCCGGAGGCTGCGCACGACGGGGACTGTACTGTGGCGGCCGTGGGGACCCAAGTGACGATCGTCGGCGGTGGCAGCTACCAGTGGGGGCCGGAGTTGATGGCCGACCTCTTCGGGACACCGGCGCTCGCCGGCATGCACCTCGTGCTCCAGGACATCGACCCGGCGCCGCTGCCCAAGATGGAGGCGCTGGCCCACAAGCTCAACGACGCCATGGACGCCAAGGCCACCATCGTTGCCACCACCGACCTCCATGCCGCCCTCGACGGCGCCGACTTCGTCATCGTGTGCATCTCGACCGGGGCGTTCCGCTCCATGGCGGTCGACCTCGACGTGCCGGCGGCGCACGGCATCACCCAGACCGTGGGCGACACCGTCGGCCCGGGCGGCATCAACCGCGCCCTGCGCAACATCCCGGTCCTGGTCGGCATCGGCAAGGCCATGGAGGAGCGCTGCCCCGACGCCTGGCTCTTCAACATCACCAACCCGATGACTGCGCTGACGCGGTCGGTGTGCCGGGAGACCCGCATCAAGACGGTGGGGCTCTGCCACGAGGTGGGCAACTTCTGCATGGACCTGGCCATCGCGTTCGGCCGGCCGCTCGAGGCGGTCACCGCGTCGGTGACGGGCATCAACCACTTCCCGGTGCTGACGTCGCTCGAGGTCGACGGCACCGACGGGTTCGACGTGCTGCGCACGCTCGTCGACGAGGTGGGCGGGCTGGAGTCGCTCGCACCGTACGAGGGGCGCCCGGAGGCCGAGACCTTCTCCAAGCTCGACTTCGCGCAGCGCCACCTGTTCAAGCTGACGCTGCTCGACCGCTGGGGCACCTTCCCGGCCGCCGGCGACCGGCACATCGCCGAGTTCGTCTCGTTCGCCCTGACCCCCGAGTCGGGGTGGGGGTCGGCGTACAACATCGAGCTGAGCCCGATCTCGAGGCGGGAGGCCCACCAGGCCGGGTACATCGCCGACGTCGACGCGTGGCTGGCGGGCACCAAGGACCTGCAGACCTGGCAGTCGGGCGAGCTGCCCTCGCCGATGATCCAGGCCATGCTCACCGGCGAGCCCTTCGAGGCCCCGGTCAACATCCCCAACGCAGGCCAAGCCGTCGGCTTCCCGCCCGACGTGGTGCTGGAGTCGATCTGCGTCATCGACGGGGACGGCATCCGCGGTCGCGACCGATCCGTGCTGCCGGCGCCCTACGACGAGATCGTGCGGCGCCACGTCGCCACGCAGGAGCTCACCGTCGAGGCCGCCCTCCGGGGGGACCGCACGCTGGCCGCCGAGGCCTTCGCCCTCGATCCGCTGGCCGGCCGGGGGGACCTGGGCGCCCTGGAGGCCATGGTGGACGAGCTCCTCGCGGGCACGGCGGAGTGGCTGCCCCAGTTCGCCTAGCACCGGCCGAGACGTCTGGAGGGACACGCATGCGCATCGGATTCATCGGGCTGGGCGCCATGGGGCTGCCGATGGCGGGGCACCTGGTCGCCGCCGGCCACGACGTCACCGTGGCCTCGCGCAGCCGGGGGCCGATTGACGCCGCCGTCGCCGCCGGCGCAGCCGACGGGGGGTCACCGCGGGGCGTGGCCGAGGCGTCCGAGGTGATCTTCCTGTGCGTGCCCAACTCGCCCGAGGTGGTCGAGGTGGTGGACGACATGCTGCCCGTGCTGGGGGCCGGCACGACGGTCGTCGACTGCTCCACCATCGACCCCGAGGTGGAGCGGGACCAGCACGCCCGCGTCACCGAGACCGGGGCGCGCTACCTCGATGCGCCGCTGTCGGGGGGCACCGCGGGCGCGCAGAAGGGCACCCTCACGCTGATGGTCGGCGGCGACGCCGGGGTGCTGGCCGACACCCAGCCCGCGCTCGAGCCCTTCGCCGGGCTCGTCGTGCACGTCGGGGGCCCGGGCATGGGCCAGGTGGTCAAGCTGTGCAACCAGGTGATCTACGCCGCGCAGATGACGGCGACGGCGGAGGCCACCGCCATGGCGGTGACGTCCGGCGTCGACATGGAGAAGCTGCTGCTGGTCCTCACCCACGCCACCGGCGACTGCGTGGCGGTGCGGACCCGCCTGCCGGTGCCCGGCGTCATCCCCGAGAGCCCGGCGTCGAACGGTTGGCAGCCGGGCTTCATGACCGACCTGATGGCCAAGGACATCGACCTGGCCATGGCCTACGCGGCGCGGCGCGGCGTGGCCGTGCCCACCACGGCGGCGGCGCGCCAGCTGCTGACGGCGGCGAGCGCCGCCGGCTACGGCCGGGAGGACTTCTCCTCCCTGGCCAAGGTGGTCCTGGCGCTGGCCGGCGCCGGATGACCGCCCCGGGGCCGCTGCCCACCCCCTCGCTCATCCTGGCGGCGGACCACCGCGCCCGGGCGGTGCTGACCACGGAAAACTGGGCCGAGTTCTTCGGTGCGCTGGCCCAGGCGCTGCCTTTCTGCGACGGGATCCTGGCCACCGCCGAGCCCCTGACCGGCCTGAGGGCGGCGGGCCACATCACCGCGCTGCACCGCACCTACCTCTCCCTCAACCGGACCGGCCTGGCCGGCTCCGCCTTCGAGCTCGACGACCGCCTCGTGGCCAGCGTGCCCCGGGCCGCCGCCGACGGCTGGACCGGCGTGAAGCACATGACGCGCATCGACATGGAGGACCCGGTCACGGCGTCCGCCCTGGAGCTGCTGGGTCAGGTGCTCGAGCAGTCGCGCGACGCGGGGCTCGAGGCCCTCGTCGAGCCGCTCGTGTGGCACGAGGGGCGGGTGCGGCGCGAGACCGACGCCGTCGTGCTGGCGGCGGTGATCGCCCATGACATGGGTGCGCCCGTGATCAAGGTCCCGGTGCCCGCGGCGAACCCGGGCGCCGACCGCCAGCGCGCCGTGGCCCGGGTGGTGGCCAGCGTGGGCGTGCCGGTTCTCTTCCTCGGGGGCCCGCGCACCGAGGCGGGGCGCGACCGCGTGCTGGACGAGGTGCGCGACGTCATGGAGGGCGGGGGCGCCGGCATGGCCATGGGCCGGACGCTGTACCAGGACCCGGACCCGGCGGAAGTGGCCGGTCTCGTCGATGCGCTGGTGCACGGCCGGTGATCCTGACCATCGACTTCGGGACGACCGTCACCAAGGTGGGCCTGTGGGGTGACGGCGGCCTGGCCGCACTGGCCCGCTCGGAGCTGACCACCACGCACCCCGAGGTGGGGTGGGCCGAGCAGGACCCGCTGCGCTGGTGGACCACGCTCGTCATCGCGTGCGCCGAGGCCCGGGCCCAGGCGCCGAGGGCGTTCGCGGAGGTCAACGTCATCGCGTGCTCGGGCGCCCGGCAGACCTTCGTCCCGGTGACCGCCAAGGGCGACCCGATCGGCAAGGGCATCCTGTGGTCCGACCACCGCGCCGCCGCCGAGGCGCGGGCGCTGGCTGAGTGCATGGGCGGCGACGACATCAACCGGGCCCGCACCGGGATCCCGCTCGACGCCGGCGCGGTGGCGGCGAAGCTCGCCTGGTTGGCCGAGCACGAGCCCGGGCGCCTCGACGCGGCCGACATCATCCTCTCGCCGCGCGACCTGGTTGTGTTCCGCATGACGGACCAGGCGGTGACCGACGCCACGTTCGCGTCGCGCAGCGGGCTGTACGACTTCGACGGCAACGCCGTGCGCGAGCTGGCGGGCCCCGCATTGGGCAAGCTCCCGAGCGTCGTGGCGCCCGACACCGTGGTCGGCCACCTGAAGCCGGTGCCGGGCGCCGAGCTCGGGCTGCGGCCGGGCATCCCGGTGGTCATCGGCGCCGGCGACCGCCAGTGCGAGGTGCTGGGGTCGGGCGCCTCGGAGGACCACCCGATGGTGAGCTGGGGCACCACCGGCAACGTGTCGGTGCCGGTGCACGAGCGTCCCGTCCCCTCGCCGGCCGGCGCGGTGGTGACGCGGGCAGCGACTGGGGGCTGGCTGCTCGAGGGCGGCCTGTCGGCCGCCGGCTCCTTCCTGGCCTGGCTGGGGCGGCTGCTCGGCAGCACGCCCGACGAGCTGGCGCGTCTGGCCGGCGAGAGCCCGCCCGGCGCGCGCGGGGTGGTGGCGGTGCCGTGGCTCGACGGGGCCCGGGCCCCGTGGTGGCGCGACGACGCCCGGGCGGGGTTCGTGGGCCTGGGCGCCGCCCACGGCGCCAGCGACCTGGCGCGGGCCGTGATGGAGGCGGTGGCCTGGGACGTGTTGCGGGTCATGGAGGTGGTCACGGTGGGCCGTCTCGGTGGCTCGACCGCGGCGGGCGTGACCCTCGGCGGTGCCGGGTCGGGGCTGCCCGTCTGGGTCGAGGTCCTGACCTCCGTCCTCGGCGTGCCCGCGACGCGCCACCGCTCGGGCGAGGCGGCCTCGGCCGGCGCCGCGCTGCTGGCGGGCCGCGCCCTCGGCATGGGGCTCACGCTCGACGTGCTCGACCCCGTCGAGGCCCTGATCGAGCCGGACCCCGCGGGCGTCGAGGTCTACCGCGGCTTGCGACCCCGGGCCGACCACGTCGCCGAGGCGGTGCTGGCCGCGACCGAGTCGCTCCCCGATCCCGGCCACGGCCCCGCCTACTGAGCCGGTGCGCGTCGAGCTCGCCTACGGCCGCCAGGGGACGTCCGTCGAGGTGCCCGACACCGCCGAGGTCGTGGCACCGGTGGACCTGCCTGCCCTCGACGACGAGGCGGCGGCCATCACCGAGGCGCTCCGGCGCCCGCTGAGCGGGCCGCCGCTGGCTGAGTTCCTCGGACGGGCCGGGCGGGTCGCGGTCGTCTTCCCCGACCTGACGCGTCCCATGCCCAACCGCACCGTGCTGCCGCCGCTGTTGGCCGAGCTGGCGCGGGCCGGGGTCCCCGACCAGCGCATCACGCTGCTCTGCGCCACCGGGACGCACCGGCAGGCCACGGCTGGGGAGATGGAGGAGCTCGTGGGTCCGGGCATCGTGGCGCGCTACACCATCGTCGACCACGACGCGACGGGCGGCGCGCACGTGCGCGTCGGCGAGGTGGACGGGGCACCGGTGCTCCAGCAGCGCGAATAAGTCGAGGCCGACGTCCGCATCATCACCGGGTTCGTCGAGCCCCACTTCTTCGCCGGCTTCAGCGGCGGCCCCAAGGCGGTGTGCCCGGGGCTGGCCGCCACCGAGACCATCCTGGAGGCGCACCACCCCCGCCGCATCGCCGACGCACGGGCCACCTTCGTCACCCGGGCCGGGAACCCGGTGCACGACTTCGTCCGGGCCGCCACGGCGCTGGCTCCGCCGCACCTGTCGCTCGACGTCGCCATCAACCGGGAGCGCCGGGTGGCGGCCGTCTTCGCCGGCCCGCTGCCCGGCGCCCACGACGCCGCCTGCGCGCACGTGGGGTCCTCCGCCGTGCGCGAGGTGGAGGCGCCCTTCGACCTCGTGGTGTCGACCAACGGCGGGTACCCCCTGGATCGCAACCTCTACCAGGCCGTCAAGGGCATGGCCGCCGCCGAGCGCATCGTGCGCGACGGCGGGATCGTCGTCATGGCCGCCGCCTGCGAGGACGGGGTGCC
>JBEKVF010000158.1:0-6128 GCA_049514295.1 Acidimicrobiales bacterium | reverse complement strand
TCACGGTCGTGCTGGAGCTGGCCCAGGAGATCGAGGATCTGCGCCTGCACGGTCACGTCGAGGCCGGTCGTGGGCTCGTCGGCCATGAGGAGGCGCGGGGCGCAGGCGAGCGCGATGGCGATCATGACGCGCTGGCGCATGCCGCCGGAGAGCTGGGCGGGGTAGGCCTGGTAGCGCTCCACGGGGGAGGGGATGCCCACCTGCATGAGAAGGGAGAGCGCCGTCTCCTTGGCCTCGCCCTTGGAGAGCTTGAGATGGATCTTGAGCGGCTCGGTGATCTGGTTGCCGATGCGCTGGACCGGGTTGAGCGAGGTCATCGGGTCCTGGAACACCATGGCGATGTGCGTGCTCCACAGCTTGCGCAGGTCGTCGTTCGGCGCGTTGAGGATCTCGGTCCCGTTGTAACGGACCGATCCCGTCTGCGTGGTCGAGGAGCGGGGGAGCAGTCCCATGATTGCCCGCGACAGGACGGTCTTCCCCGAGCCGGACTCGCCGACGATGCCCAGTGTCTTGCCCTGGTCCAGTGAGAGTGACACCCCCTGCACGGCCTGGACCGAGCCGCGGCTGGTGGCGAAGGAGACGTGGAGGTCCTCGACCTCGAGCAGCGTGCCTGGGCTCACAGCTTGATCTCGGAGACGTCGAAGTAGGCGCGCAGCTTGTCGGCCACCACGTTGAGGCTGATGAGGAGCAGGAACATGGCGCTGGCCGGGAAGATGACCAGCCACGGATTGGTCTGTCCCTTGGCACCGGTCAGGAGGCTCGACCCCTCGTTCAGCATGTTGCCCCAGCTGGGCGTCGGCGGGGACACCGAGAGACCCAGGAAGGCGAGCGAACCCTCCAGGACGATGATGGTGGCCACGGCGATCAGGCCGAAGGACACGATCGTCGGCATGATGTTGGGCAGGATCTCGCGGGTCAGGATCCGCGTGTCGCTGGCGCCGAGCGCCTTGGCCGCCAGCACGAAGTCGCGGGTGGCGTACGACAGCGTGGACGCTCTCACCACCCGGAAGATCAGGGGCGCCGCGAAGAGGCCGATGACGAGGGTGATCTTGAACAGCGACTTGCCCCAGAAGGACACGATGGCGATGACGGCGACGATGGCGGGGAAGGCCAACACCACGTAGGACCCCGTGTTGAGGGCCGTGTCGATCCGCCCCCGGCGGTAGGCGGAGATCATGGCCGGGATGCCGCCGACAACCAGGCCGATCAGTGCGCCGCCGAAGCCCACAACCAGCGAGACGCGGGCCCCGTAGACGAGCCGGCTGAAGATGTCACGGTAGAGGTCGTCGGTGCCGAGGATGTGGCCCCACCCCGGGCCGCCGTTCTGCACGCTGTTGTAGTTCCCGAGGTCGGGGTTGGGCAGCGGCAACAGGTTGGCGATGGTGGCCATGACGGCCACGAGGACGATCCAGCCCACACAGATCCAGAACAGAACGCCCAGCTTCTTCTTGGTCGGGTCGGCCGCCTCCTCGGCGTCGATCTCCTGCTTGATCTCGGCAATGTCGTCTGTGATGACGCTACTCACGGGCAATCCTCGGATCGACGATGGTGAACAGGAAGTCGAAGATGAAGTTGACCAGCACGATGGCGATGGCGACGAACAGGGTGATGCCCTGCACGACCGTGTAGTCGTCCTGGTTGACGCTCGAGATCAGCTGGTAGCCGAGGCCCGGCATCTGCAACAGGAGTTCGACGATGAAGGTCCCCGCGATCAGGCTGCCGATCGTGACACCGGCCGAGGCCAGGAGGGAGATGGACGACGGACGCAACGCGTGGCGCCACATGATGCGCCGGTCCGAGAGGCCCTTGGAGCGGGCCATCGTGATGAAGTCCTCCTGCAAGGTCGAGATGAGGTCGTTCCGCAACAGGCGGAAGTACACCACGATGCCGCCCAGGGCCAGGACGATGGAGGGAAGGATCATCGTGTGGATGTTCGACCAGAAGTTCTGCGTCAGGGGGACGTAGGAGGCCGGGCCCGGGAAGATGTGCCAGTGCACGGCGAAGATCAGCACCAGGACAGGCGCGATCACGAACGGCGGCAGGGCGAGCATGGCGAACGTGGTGCTGTTGGACGCCTGGTCGAAGAATTTGTTGGGGCGCCGTGCCGAGTGCATCGCCATGGGGAAGGCGATGGCAAACGCGAGGATCTGGGAGAAGATGATCAGCTCCAGGTCGATGGGGAACGACTGGGAGATGATGCTCGTGGTCGTCTGGTGCGTCGTGTAGGACTGCCCCAGGTTGCCCTGGAAGATGTGGCCCATCCAGATGAAGTACTGCTGCCACAGGGGTTTGTTGAGGCCCAGTTGGCGGTCGAGGGTGGCGACGTTCTGGGGTGTCGCGTTGGGGCCGAGGATCGTGTCCGTGGGGTTCCCCGGGAGCAGGTGGACCAGGAAGAATACGGCGACCGAGACGAAGAGGATAATGATGATGAGCAGCACCAGCCTCTTCAGGATGTAACGGACCACGGCGCCTCTTTCCCCCCTTTGGTCTGTCTCGGTTCCCTTCGGTTCAGCCGACCCCCACCGGCGGCGAATGATCCTAGACCGCGACCCCGTTGTCCTACCATGCGCCCATGCCCGAGGAGGTTCCCGCTCTCAGCGGACGCACGCGCATCGTCGTAGGGGTCGGGGTCGGACTCGTGATCGCGGCCGGCTTGATCCTGCGCTTCTGGACCCGGTCGGGCCTGTGGCTGGACGAGGCGCTCACCGTCGACATCGCCCGGCTCCCGCTGCACGAGATCCCGAACGCGCTGAAACACGACGGTGCCCCCCCGCTCTACTACTACCTCCTCCACTTCTGGATCGTCCTCTTCGGGCAGTCCAACGTCGCGGTGCGCTCCCTGTCGGGCGTGATCGCCGTGGTCACGCTCCCGGTGGCGTGGCTGTGCGGCAACCGATTCGGGGGCCGCGCCGTGGCGTGGACGCTGCTCGTGCTCCTGGCGAGCGCGCCGTTCGCCGTCTACTACGCCACCGAGTCGCGCATGTACGCGCTCGTCATCCTGCTCACCGGCTGCGGGTTCCTGGCCCTGCAACGGGCGGTGACCGCGCCGCGTCCGGCCAACCTGGTGGCGGTCGCCGTCGTCACGGCGGCGCTCCTCTACGCCCAGTACTGGTCCCTGTACCTCGTCGGCATGGTCGTCATCTGGCTCGCGGCCTCCATCGTCCGCAGCCGCCGTCACGGGCACCCCGAGGCAGCGCCCTGGGCCGCGCTCATCGCCGCGGCCGCCGGGTGCCTGCTCTTCGTGCCGTGGTTGCCCACGTTCTTCTATCAGACCAAGCACACGGGCACCCCCTGGGCGGCACCGCCGAACTTCTCGGCCGTGATCAACGCGGTGACCGGCTTCACGGACAACCAGGGCTCCACGCTCATGACGGCCACCAACCAGGGCCGGCTGCTGGCGGTCATCTACTTCGCCATGCTGGCACTCGCCGTGTTCGGCGTGGGCCTCAGCGGCCGCATCATCGAGCTGGACCTGCGCACCCGTCCCCGCGCCCGTGGGGTCGGCTTTGTCGTGGTGGGGACCCTGTTCGCGGCCATTGCCGGCGGCATCCTGACGTCCAGCGCGTTCTCCTCCCGCTATGCGGCCATCGTCTTCCTCCCGTTCCTGTTCCTGGTCGCCCTGGGGACGACAACCCTGCTCAACCCGAGGGTCCGGGTCATAGTGGTCGCGCTCGCGGTGGCGGCCGGGCTCGTGTCGTCGGCCCAGAACGTGACCACGCAGCGCACGCAGGCGGGTGCGGTGGCGGCTGCCATCAACGCGGAGGCCAAGCCGGGTGACATCATCGCCTTCTGCCCCGACCAACTGGGACCGGCGGTGTACCGGCAGATCCAGGATCCATCGCAGTACGATATGACCACGTTCCCGCGCCGCACCGGACCGCAGATCGTCGACTGGGTCGACTACGCGGCCACTGTCGGGGCGGCGAACCCCAACGCGTTCGCTGACGCAGTGTTCAAGCGGGCCGAGCCCGATCGTCACATCTGGCTCGTCTGGTATCCGATGTACCAGACCTACGGGATCAAGTGCGAGACCATCGCCTCCGACCTCTTGGCCGAATCCACCAGTGCCGGCGGCGGCGGGCGGAACGTCGTCACCGGGCACGAGGCGCTCTACTACGAGCCGATGAGCCTGACCGAGTACGCGACCTCGGGACCCTGAGGGTGGCCGGGGTGACCGACGCGACGGCGACGGCGGAGGGGGCGGGGGCGGCCCGTGACCCCGAGGCCCCGGCGCCCGGCCGGACCGCGTGGGCGGCCGTCCACAGGGCCTGGAATCGGCTCCCCGAGTCCCTGCGGGAGGCGTTGCTCCCGTTCGCCGTCGCCCGCGTCGTGGTGGCCGGCGCACTCGGCCTGGCCCACTTCATCGTGGACCGCACCCATCCGTCCACACCCGGCGTGGCGGCCCGGGTGCACGCGGGGTTGCTGGGCTGGGACGCCGGCTGGTACGAGACCATCGCCCGCCAGGGCTACGCGCCCCTCGGCCGCGAATCGCTGCGGTTCTTCCCCGCGGTCCCGCTGCTGACCCACGCGCTGGCCTGGGTGCCGGGGCTCGGGGACGGCCCGGCACTCGTGCTCCTCGCCAACGCGGCTGCCCTGGCCGCCACCGCCATGCTCTACGTCCTGGTGCGCCGGGAGACCGGCGACGGCGCGGTCGCCCGCCGCTCGTTGTGGATCCTCAGCCTCCTGCCCGCCTCCTTCGTGCTCGTCATGGGCTACGCCGAGTCGGTCCTGCTCGTCTTCGCCATCGGGTGCTTCCTCGCCCTGCGGCCGCCAGCGGGCGCCTCCGGGCTCCGACCGCATTTCGCCGTCGCCGGGGTGCTCGCCTTCGCGGCGGCCCTCACGCGGCCCATCGGCGTGCTCCTCGTCCTGGCCGTCGTGGCCGAATTGGTGCGCTGGTGGCCCCGGCTCGGAGGTGCGGAGCGCGGGGCGGGCATCGGCGCCGTCGCGGCGCCTTTCGTCGGCCTGCTGGCGTTCCTGGCCTGGTCCAAGCACACGGTCGGCGACTGGGTGGCTCCACTGCGTGTCCAGCTGCAGAGCTCGCACCACGGTGGGCTGTCGGACCCCTTCACCACGCTGTACCACGACGCCACGGGGGTGCTGCACCATCACGTCGGCACGGCCCTCCACGTGCCCTGGGTGCTGCTGGCGCTCGCGATGCTCATCGTCTGCTGGCGGCGGCTCCCCGCGCCCTACACGTTGTTCGCTGCCGCCGTCCTGGCCACCGCGGTGGCCGGGTCCAACCTCGACTCGTTCGAGCGCTATGCGCTGAGCGCCTTCCCGCTGTCGATCGCCGCCGCGCTGGTGCTCACGGAGTCGCAGCTCGAGCGCGCCGTCCTGGCGCTCCTGGCGGCCGGGCTGGCCGGCTACGCGCTCCTCGCCTTCCTCAACATCTCGGTCCCCTGACCGTCGCCGCCGCGGTCCCAACCCCCGTTGGCGGCGCGGCACCCCTCCCCGGGAGCACACGGGGGGTCCACTAACCTGCCTTGCTCGTGGCCACCCCCGCCGAAGCGCCCGTCGTCATCGCCGGCGCGGGCCCCGGTGGCCTGACCGCGGCCTACCTGCTCACCAAGCGCGGGGCGCACCCCGTCGTCCTCGAGGCCGACGACGTGGTCGGGGGCATCAGCCGCACCGTGGTGCGCGACGGGTGGCGCTTCGACCTCGGCGGCCACCGCTTCTTTACCAAGGTCCCCGAGGTCGAGGCCCTCTGGCACGAGATCCTCCCCGAGGGTGACTTCATGCTGCGCCCGCGCATGAGCCGCATCTACTACGAGGGCAAGTTCTACGACTACCCCCTCAAGGCAATGAACGCCCTGCGCAACCTCGGCCTGTGGGAGGCCATCTTGTGCGGCTTCTCCTACCTGTGGGCCCGCATCCGCCCGCCCAAGGACGAGTCCAACTACGAGAACTGGCTGGTGGCGAGATTCGGCTGGCGGCTCTACCGGACCTTCTTCAAGACCTACACCGAGAAGGTGTGGGGGGTCCCCGTCGCCGACATGCCCGCCGACTGGGCGGCCCAGCGGGTCAAGAACCTCGACCTGCGCAAGGCGGTCATCAACGCGATTCTGCCCAAGCGGGGCCAGACCGAGATCACCACCCTCATTGAGGAGTTCCAGTACCCCAAGTACGGG
>JBEKVF010000157.1:0-6174 GCA_049514295.1 Acidimicrobiales bacterium | reverse complement strand
CCCGCCGCCTGCACACACGCCTCCCGGAGGACACGCCGTGACGAACGCAGCCGCCAACCAGAGCGAGACGACCAAGCTGATGCAGGCCACCTACGACCGGCTGGTGGCCGAGCTCGAGGACCTGACCACCCGCGGCCGGGTGGAGATCGCCCAGCACATCGAAGCGGCCCGGGCACTCGGCGACCTGAGCGAGAACGGCGACTACCACGCGGCCAAGGACACCCAGGGGAAGATGGAATCGCGCGTCCGCCAGCTCCAGGCCATGCTCAAGGAGGTCGAGATCGTCGACGAGGCCGGTGCCGACGACGGGTCCGTCTCCCTGGGCAGCACGGTGGAGCTGCGCTACGAGGGTGACGACGAGGACGACACCCAGAAGTTCTTCGTGGGCTCCATCGAGGAGCGCCAGGGAGACCTGCCCGTTGTCTCGCCCAGCTCGCCACTGGGCCAGGTGCTGGTGGGGCGCGGCGCCGGGGACGCGGTCGAGTACAAGGCGCCCGGTGGCATTCTCAAGGTCCACATCGTCGCCGTCACGCGCTGATGGCACCCCGCACGCTCAGCGAGAAGATCTGGGACGCGCACGTCGTCCACGCGACCGGGGGCGAGCCCGACCTGCTGTTCATCGACCTGCACCTGGTGCACGAGGTCACCTCGCCGCAGGCCTTCGACGGGTTGCGCCTGGCCGGGCGCACCGTGCGGCGGCCCGACCTGACCGTGGCGACGGCGGACCACAACGTCCCCACCACCGACATCGACAAGCCGGTCGCCGATCCGGTCTCCGCCCAGCAGCTCAAGGTCCTCAACGACAACACGGCCGAGTTCGGCATCACCTGCTACCCGATGGGCGACGCCAACCAGGGCATCGTCCACATCATCGGGCCCGAGCAGGGCTGGACGCAGCCCGGCATGACGATCGTCTGCGGCGACAGCCACACCTCCACGCACGGGGCCTTCGGCGCGCTCGCCTTCGGCATCGGCACCAGCGAGGTGGAGCACGTGCTCGCCACCCAGACGCTGCCCCAGGTGCGGCCGGAGACGATGGCGGTGACGGTCGAGGGCGAGCTCGCTCCCGGCGTGACGGCCAAGGACGTCGCGTTGGCGGTCATCGGCACCATCGGCACCGGTGGCGGCATGGGTCACGTGATCGAGTACCGCGGCTCGGCCATCCGGGGCCTCTCCATGGAGGGCCGGATGACGCTGTGCAACATGTCGATCGAGGGCGGGGCGCGGGCCGGCCTGGTGGCGCCGGACGAGACGACGTTCGAGTACGTCAAGGGCCGCGACCACGCGCCGGTGGGTGAGGCCTGGGACGCCGCCCTGGCCTACTGGCGCACCCTGCCCACCGACGAGGGGGCGGGGTTCGACAAGGAGGTCGTGCTCGACGCGGCGGCCATCACGCCGCACGTCACCTGGGGCACGAACCCGGCCCAGGTAACCCCCGTCGCGGGGTCGGTGCCCGACCCGGCCTCCATGGCCGACGCGGGCGACCGGGAGGCGGCCGAGCGGGCGCTCGCCTACATGGGGCTCCAGGCCGGGACGCCGATGCGGGAGATCAAGGTCGACACCGTGTTCCTGGGTAGCTGCACGAACTCACGGATTGAGGACTTCCGGGCGGCCGCCGCCGTGCTCGAGGGCCGGACGGTGCGCCAGGGCCTGCGCGCCCTCGCCGTGCCCGGCTCACACCGGGTGAAGGCGCAGGCGGAAGCCGAAGGCTTGGACAAGGTGTTCACGGCGGCGGGCTTCGAGTGGCGCGAGCCGGGCTGCTCCATGTGCCTGGCCATGAACCCCGACAAGCTGGCCGTGGGTGAGCGCTGCGCGTCGACCTCGAACCGCAATTTCGAGGGGCGCCAGGGGCGCGGCGGCCGCACCCACCTCGTGTCCCCCGCCGTCGCCGCGGCCACCGCAGTCGCGGGAGTGTTCGCCCTACCGGAGGACCTGGACTGATGGAAGCCGTCGTCGTCGTGACCGGACGTGCCGTGCCCCTCGACCGCACGGACGTCGACACCGACCAGATCATCCCCTCGGACTGGCTCAAGCGAGTCGAGCGGACGGGGTTCGGGGCCGGGCTCTTCTCCGAGTGGCGGGACGACCGTGACTTCGTGCTCAACAACCCCGAGTTCGTGGGAGCCACGATCCTGGTGGCCGGGCACAACTTCGGCACCGGCTCCTCCCGCGAGCACGCCGTGTGGGCGCTCATGGACTTCGGGTTCCAGGCCGTGGTGTCCTCACGCTTCGCCGACATCTTCCGCAACAACTGCACCAAACAGGGGCTGCTCCCGGTGCAGGTCTCCGAGGAGCTCGACCGCGCTCTGCTCGACGCCGTGGAGAAGGACCCCTCGCTCGAGATCACGATCGACGTGGCGCGGGGGACGATCGAGGCGCCGGCGGCCGGGCTGGCCGGCACCTTCCCGCTCGACGAGTTCACCCGCCAGCGGCTGCTGAACGGGTGGGACGACATCGGCCTCTCGCTGCGCTACGCCGACGACATCACGGCCTACGAGCGCCGGCGCCCCGCCTTCCTGCCCTCGGCCTGACCGGTCCATGGTGACCTTCCGCCCCATGTCGGAGGCCGACGTGCCGGGTGCGGTGGCGGCGTTCGACAGCGGCCTGCTCGCCATGATGGTCCGCCACCAGCTCCCGGTAACGGGCAACTCCATTCAGGACGAGCGGCGGCGCCAGGACCGCACGCGTCACTTCCTGGGGACGGACCCGGCCGGGTCCTGGGTGGCCGAGGACGACGGCACGGTCATCGGCATGTCGCAGTCCTTCGTGCGGGAGGGCTACTGGATGCTCTCGCAGCTGGGCACCGTGCCGGGCCGCCAGGGCCACGGCGTCGGGCGCGAGCTGCTCCGCCTGGCTCTCTCGCACGGCGACCCGCAGAGCCCCGGGACGATCCAGTGCTCGCGCGACCCCAAGGCGATGGCGCTGTACACCAGCTTCGGCTTCGTCCTTCACCCGGTGGTGGCGGCCTGGGGTGCCATGCGCCCGGGCACGGTGGAGCGGCCCGCCGAGGTCCGGCGCTACGAACCGGACGAGGTGACCGCGCAGGAACTCGACGTGGTGACCGCCATCGACCGCGACGTGCGCGGCTCGGCGCGCACGGTCGACGTCGTCTCCATGCTCGCCCAGCCCGGGAACCGGCTCCTCCTCCACACAGACCGGGGCTACGCCGTGGCCAGGGACGAGCGGATCGTGACCCTCGGTGCCCGCGACGAGGAGTCGGCCTCGCTGGTCCTACGGACCATGCTGGCCGAGGCGCCGGCGGGTGAGACGATCGAGATCAACTGGCTCACCTCCGCGCAACAGTGGGCCATCCGGGTGGTGGTCGAGGCCGGAATAGAGCTCCAGCCCTACGGGCCGGTCATGGTGCGCGGCATGGACGGGCCGCCGAGCCCCTACATCCCGAGCGGCGGGTACGGGTAGCGGCTCGGGCCCAGCGACTGGCGCCTCATAGGGCACGCATCCGGTTGTTTCGTGCGTCGTGGGTCACCTCGGCCAGGCCGAGCGCCTCCAAGAGGGGCGGGAGGTACATCCCGAACCTTCCCCGGTACCCCTTGCGCAGGCCGTACCAACCCCCGAGCGGATTCTCCGGGGAACGACCCCACGCTTCGACCGTGCCCTCGGCGGCGGGCTTTTTCTCGTCGGCCGCCCCGAGCGGCATCCAGTCGCGCTGCTCGGACAGCCAGGCGTGCAGGTCCTCTATGGCGCGCAGGTCATAGGTCAGCTTGGTGGAACCCACCTGGCAGACCAGGACCGCCGGCTCCGCCTGCTCGTCCTTGTACACCGTGTACTCCGAGCTCCCCGGTGGGGTCTTCAGCACCCACGGGTCCTCTTTGCTCCCCGTCGCCATCATGCGACTCCTTTCGCGACGCCCGCCGCGACGTGCGGCCCTAGCCGTCGTACCAGCGGTAGCGGGTCCAGCCCGCCATGGGCCGGGCGCCCAGGCGCTGGTAGAGGTCCATGGCGGGCTCGTTCCACTCGAGCACGTCCCACTCCAGGCGCCCGTCGGTCAGGCCGCGTAGGTGCGCCAGGAGCTGCCTCCCGTAGCCCTTGCGGCGGTGCTCGGGCCGGACGTACAGGTCCTCGACCCAGATGCCGGTCCGGCCCAGGAAGGTGGAGAACGTCCGGTACCAGAGAGCGTGGCCGATCAGGCCTCCGTTGCCGTCGTCGATGACGACGTCATGCGCCATCGCCTCGGGCCCGAACAGCACGCGGGCGAGGTCGTCCTCGGTGATCTTCACCTGATCGGACAGGTTCTCGAACTCGGCCAGCTCGCGGATCATCGCCACGAGCACGGGGACGTCCGCCTCGACCGCCGGGCGGATCACCCCGAGCGGGCCCGGTTCGCCGCGGAGACCACCGCGCTCAGCGAGGCGTCGAGGATGGAGGAGTCGCGCCCCACGCCCCACCAGGTCGTCCCGTCGGGGGATGCGCACTCCACGTACGCCACCGCCGAGGCGCCCGAGCCCTCGGTCAGCGCGTGCTCGGAGTAGTCCTTCACCTCCAGCACAATACCGAGGTCGGCCTTGAGAGCGGCGACGAGCGCGTCGATCGGCCCGTTGCCCTCCCCCGCCACCGTCTGGTGCTGGCCGTCGACGAGCAGCTGGGCCGTGACGCTCGTGTGTCCCTTGCTGGTGGACACCTCGCTGGTGATCAGCCGCAGCCCGGCTTCCTCGGGCAGGTAGATCTCCTCGAAGACGTCCCGCATCTGGCCCGAGCCGATAACCGTGCCGCTCGCCTCGGTGATGGCCTGGACGCGCTTGGAGAACTCGATCTGCAGCCGCCGCGGCAGGTCCAGCCCGTGGTCCGTGTCCATCAGGTACGCCACGCCACCCTTGCCGGACTGGCTGTTGACCTGGATGATCGCCTCGTACGTGCGCCCCGTGTGCTTGGGGTCGATGGGCAGGTACGGCACCTCCCACTCGTCGTAGTCGTGACCGATGGCGGCCATGCCCTTCTTGATGGCGTCCTGGTGCGAGCCCGAGAAGGCCGTGTACACCAGGTCCCCGGCGTAGGGGTGCCGGGGGTGGACCGGCAGCCGGGTGGCGTACTCGGCCACGCGGCGCACCTTCTCAATGTCGCCGAAGTCGAGCGCCGGGTCGATCCCCTGCGAGAACAGGTTCATGGCCAGGGTCACGATGTCGACGTTCCCGGTGCGCTCGCCGTTCCCGAACAGCGTGCCCTCCACGCGGTCCGCGCCGGCGAGCACCGCCAGCTCGGCCGCCGCCACGGCGGTGCCGCGGTCGTTGTGCGGGTGCAGGCTGAGCACGATCGACTCGCGGTTCTTGATGGTGCGGCCGAACCACTCGATCACGTCGGCGTACACGTTGGGGCTGTACATCTCGACCGTGGCGGGCAGGTTGAGGATCATCGGCTGCTCGGGAGTCGGCAGAATGACGTCCATGACCGCCTCGCAGATCTCGACGGCGAACTCGGGCTCGGTCCCGGTGAAGCTCTCGGGCGAGTACTCGTAGCGGACGTCGGTGCCGGGGACCTGCGCCTCGTACTTCTTGCACATCTCCGCCGCCTTGACCGCGATGTCGACGATGCCGGTCTTGTCGAGCCCGAACACGACACGACGTTGCAGCTCCGACACGGAGTTGTAGAAGTGCACGACGGCCTTCGACGCGCCCGCCAGCGACTCGAAGGTGCGCTCGATCAGCTCCTGGCGGCATTGCACCAGCACCTGGATCTCCACGTCGTCGGGGATCAGGCCCTCGTCGATGATCAGCCGCTGGAAGTCGAAGTCCGTCTGCGATGCGGACGGGAAGCCGACCTCGATCTCCTTGAAGCCGACGTCGACCAGCGTCTGGAACAGCGCCAGCTTGCGCTCGGAGTCCATGGGGTCGATGAGCGCCTGGTTTCCGTCCCTCAGGTCGACGCTGGCCCAGCGCGGGGCCCGCGTGAACTGGTGGTCGGGCCACGTGCGGTCGCCCAGGACGAGCGGCACGTGCGACCGGTACTTCCCGAAGGGCATGGGCGAGGGGTCACAGGGCAGAGCCAGGTGACCCCGCTCCATGTCGTCACCACTCCCTTTCTGTCCCTCAGCCATGTGTTCCTTCCCTTCTCATCATCGGCCCGAACCGGTACCGGCCCAACAAAAAACCCCCTGGCCATTCGGCGCAGGAGGTTGCGAGCGAACGCGATGTGGCGTTCGCCGTCAGGTAAGCAGCAGGT
>JBEKVF010000156.1:0-6184 GCA_049514295.1 Acidimicrobiales bacterium | reverse complement strand
TGGGCAAGAATGCGGCGATGGCCGACACCGGGGTGGGACAACGCGCGGGCGGCGGCATCGTCCTCCTGACGCTGGCCTCGGCCCAGTTCCTCATGACCCTGGACAGCTCGGTCATGAACGTCTCCATCGCGACGGTGGCGAAGGACGTGGGTACGACGGTCACCGGGATCCAGCTCGCCATCACGCTCTACACGCTCGTCATGGCCGCGTTCATGATCACCGGCGGCAAGATCGGCCAGATCCTGGGGCGCAAGCGTGCCTTCATGATCGGGTGCGTCGTGTACGGAGTGGGCTCCTCCATCACCGCCATCGCGGGGTCGCTGCCCGTCCTCCTGCTGGGATGGTCAGTCCTCGAGGGGCTCGGGGCTGTCTTGATCATGCCCTCGGTCGTCGCTCTCGTTGCGACGAACTTCGGCCGTTCCGAGCGACCCCGCGCCTACGGCCTGGTGGCGTCGGCAGGCGCGATCGCGGTGGCGGTCGGGCCGCTCCTCGGCGGGCTGCTGACCACCTATGCCAGCTGGCGCTGGGTCTTCGTGGGTGAGGTCGCGATCGTGCTGGGCATCCTCGCCCTGAGCAGACGGATGGCCGACTCCCCGCCCGTCCCGGGAACGCGCCTCGACCCGGTGGGGACTCTCCTCTCGGCTTCCGGCCTCGGCATGATCGTCTTCGGCATCATCCGCTCCGGAACGTGGGGATTCGTGCAACCGAAGCCCGACGCGCCCCAGTGGCTCGGCGCCTCCCCGGTGATCTGGCTCATCCTCGGGGGTGCCGGCGTCCTCGCGCTCTTCGTGGTCTGGGAGAACCGGCAGCTGCGGCGGGGCGGGCCCGTCCTGGTGGACCCGCGCATACTGCGCGCGCCGAAGCTCCAGGCCGGCCTGACGTCCTTCTTCTTCCAGTTCCTGCTCCAGGCCGGCCTGTTCTTCGTCCTGCCGCTGTTCCTCTCGGTGGCGCTCGGGCTCTCAGCCGTGGCGACGGGCGTCCGCCTGCTCCCCCTGTCGGTCACCTTGCTCGCCTCCGCGGTCGGAGTACCCAGGCTGTTCCCGCAGGCGTCGCCCCGGCGCGTCGTACGCATCGGGTTCGGCCTGCTCCTCCTCGGCATCGTCGTGCTGCTGGTCGCGCTCGACCAGGGATCGGGTCCCGAGGTGGTCACGTGGCCGCTGCTGTTGGCGGGGCTCGGCATCGGGAGCCTGGCATCGCAGCTCGGCGCCGTGACGGTGTCGGCGGTGCCCGACGAGCAGAGCGGCGAGGTCGGAGGGATTCAGAACACGGTGACGAATCTGGGCGCGTCCATCGGCACGGCCCTGGCCGGCGCCGTGCTCATCTCGGTCCTGACCACCACGTTCCTCGGCTCGGTGGCGAGCAACGCCGCCATCCCCAAGGAGCTGTCGGCTCAGGCGCAGGTGCAGCTGTCGGCCGGGGTCCCCTTCGTGAGCGACGCCGACCTCAGCGCGGCGTTGCAGGAGGCCGGGGTGCCGCCCGCTACGGCGCAGGCGGTCGTGGACGAGAACGTCAAGAGCCGCATCAACGGCCTGCGCGCAGCGCTGGCCGTGCTGGCGCTCCTGGCTCTGGTGGCCCTGGCCACGACACGCCGCCTGCCCGACGCCCCATCCGCGGACGAGGAGTCGCGCGACGATCCGAAGGTGCGCGGCTCCCCCACCGTCTAGGTCGAAGGTGACGCAGTCGGCTCAGGCCCGCCGGAGGGTGACGCTGCACCAGGCGCGCTTGCGGCACGAGGGACAGGTCATCCGGCGGTCGAACTTCCGCCTGGGCAGCCACACGCCCACGGGGAACTGGAAGATCAGAAGGTCCAGCACACCGATGTGCGAGGTCTGGCGGCACCGCTGGCACTCCACCGTGAACACACCCCGCTCGTCGAGCGGGTTGCCCGACGTGGAGGCCAGGCTGTCGGGCTCGGGACGAGCGCCCGAGTAAAGGGCACGCTTGCCGACGGGCAGGGCCACGGTCGTCCCGGAGGACCCGCCGGCGGGCTGGCTCGCCGGCTCCGCCGACGGCACCCAGAACAGGGCACGCTTGCCCAGCGGATCGGGTGCCCTCTCGCTCCGCGACCCGGCCACGTCAGGCACTCTGCATGGCGTCGTAGACGCACGTCGAGAGCGTCCGGTACGCGATCGCTCCGGCGGACATGGGGGCGTGCTGCAGGACCGACTGGCCGAGTCCCGGGGCCTCGGCGAATCGCACTGACTTCGGAACGGGTGGCAGGAACATCGGGAGGCCATAGCGCGCCTCCACCTCGGACAGGACCTTGCGGGAGTGCGTCGTGCGGCTGTCGAACATGGTGGGGATCACCCCGAGGACGCGCAGCTTCTCGTTGGCGAACTGGCGCACGTCCTCGATCGTCTCGAGCAGCTGGCCCACGCCGCGGTGGCTGAGCGCCTCGCACTGCAACGGCACGATCACAGCCTCCGCCGCCGTCAGGCCGTTGATGGTGAGGACCCCCAGGGACGGTGGGCAGTCGATCAGCACCACGTCGTAGCGGTCCAGGACCGGTTCCAACGCCCGGGCCAGGACGTGCTCGCGGCCGGTGCGGCTCAAGAGGTGGACCTCGGCGCCAGCCAGGTCGATGGTCGCCGGCACGAGGTACAGGCCTGGGACGCCGGGGACTGCCTTGACGACGTCGGCCAGCCGGGACCGGCGGACCAGCACGTCGTGCAGTGACGAGTCGAGCTCGTCGGGATCGAACCCGAGCGAGAAGGTCAGGCACGCCTGAGGGTCCAGGTCCACCACGAGGACCCGGTGTCCCTGCTGGGCCAGCGCCACACCGAGGGACTGCACCGTCGTCGTCTTCGCCACGCCGCCCTTCTGGTTGGCGACGGCGATGACCTTGACCATCTCCAGAGTCTAGGACCGCCGCTCGCGCCTTTCTCCGGGCCGCAGCCTCGGAGGACGCGCACCTACCGGTGGTAGGCGGCCTCCTCGTGACCGACGTCGGCCAGGAGGTTGCCGAGCGCCAGGTTCACGTCCGCCAGGTGGTACCCCCACGCGGGGCCGAGCAGGGGCGAGATGCTGACCGTGGGACGCGGGTCACCGGGCACCGATGTCGGGGTGACCTGCAGCCACGATGCGCCCCCGCCCTGCTCGCACTGCGCCGTATAGAGGCCCGGGAACGACACCCACGGCGTCGTCACCTTGACGTGGCGCACCTTGGAGGTCACATGCGGGAACAACGGCTGCAGGTCGCCCGCCTGCGCCGAGAACGTCACCGGGTTGACGCACGCCACCTGCTGGCCCTTCTTGGTGGTCTGCCCCGACTGCAGGCTGACGCCCTGGCCCGGGCGGCCGAACACGGCATAGCGCGGCGGCGGCGAGCCGAAGCTCGAATAGGCGATGACACAACCGGTCTGCCTCGCGGACCGGCAGGTGGGGATGTTCTGGAAGCTCCCCCCGACATCGCCGCCCACCGGCACCTGCACGTTGCCGCCGAGGATGATGGCGGAGACCATCTGCTTGCGCAGGCTCGGCGACGTGTCAACCTGGGAGCGCAGCAGCTTGATCAGCATGGCGGCACCCTGTGAGTGCCCGATGAAGACGATGGGCCTGCCGTCGTTGTCGTGGGCGAGGTAGTCCTTCCACGCGGACAGCAGGCTGTCGTAGGCCGTGGCGATGATGGAGGGACGGAATCCCGCCCCGCTCTTCAGCGCGGCCTCGGTTGCCTGGCGGTACATGGGCGCCCACACGTTGCACACCCGCGAGAACTGCGACGCCTGGGCGACTGCGGCGTCCACCTCGGCCGGCTGGATGGCGAGGTTGGCGTTTGGGCCCGGCTCGGTCGAGACGGTGGGGTACACGTAGAAGCAGTCGAATTCGCGCGCGGTTGCAGACGGCGAGGGGGCGGAGACGCTCGTCGTGCCCTGGGCGGTCACGGTCGTCGTGGCCGGGCTGTACGCGCACGGGTCGTTCGCCTGGCCGGGCTTGCAGAGCCAGACCGTGGTCGATGCCGCGTCGTGCGCCCGGACCGCTGCTCCGGCACCCGGTGCCGACCCCACCGCCGGCACCAGCACGCAGAGCACGCCCACGGCCAGGACGGCCGAGGCCAGCGACAGGGTTCCGCACCTGCGACCGGTGCGAACGCGCGTGACCATCACCACCGTCCTCCCCAGCTCCGAGGGCCTGCCTCGCCGAATTCCGCCGGTCACGATAGGTGGTGGAGCCGCGCCCGTGTGGGCACCTCCCGAACAGCTCCGCACGCGACGGCCGGAGCACACCGTGGACAGGAACGGCCGACCGAGCGCATAGGGTCGAGCGGAACCCGAACAGCCATGCCCGCCTGCCGCGGGCCATGACACTGGTCGGCCCGAGGAAGCACCGGACAGGAAGAGCGACGTGGCCGTACTCCGCAACCAGAAGATCGTCGTCGGCGTCGTCTTCGTGTCCGCCATGTTCATGAACATCATGGACATCACGATCGTCAACGTCGCGCTCCCGACGATCGGTCGTGACTTCCACATCGAACCCACGGCTGTCGACGGGGTCGTCATCGCCTACCTCGTCAGCCTGGCCGTGTTCATTCCCGCGTCGGGATGGCTCGGTGACCGCTTCGGCGGCAAGCGGGTGCTGCTCTTGGCCATCGTCGTCTTCACGCTCGGCTCGGTGCTCTGCGGGCTGGCACAGAACATGACCGAGCTCGTGGTCTTCCGGGTCCTGCAGGGTGCGGGCGGCGGCATGATGGCCCCGGTCGGCATGGCCATGCTGTACCGGGTCTTCCCGCCGGCGGAGCGGGTGCGGGCGGCCAGCATCATGACCGTGGGGACGACGCTCGCCCCGGCCATCGGCCCGGTGCTCGGTGGCTTCCTGGTGACCGACTTCTCCTGGCGATGGGTGTTCTTCGTCAACCTGCCGATCGGCATCGTCGCCGTGATCTTCGGTGCTCTGTTCCTGGAGCGAACCGGGAGCATCGACGCCGGTCGGTTCGACGTTCCCGGGTTCGTCCTGGGCGGTGCCGGGCTGGGCCTGCTCATGTACGGCGTCTCCGAGGGGCCTCTCAAATCGTGGTCGTCGACAGACGTCATCGCCAGTTGTGTCACCGGCGCCGTCCTGCTGGGCGTCTTCGTCGTGGTCGAGCTACGGACGACCCGGCCGATGGTGGACCTGCGCCTGCTCTCGGGACGATTGTTCCGCTCGACCAACGTCGTCATGTTCCTCGCCGCGGCAGCGTTCCTCGGGATGCTGTACCTCATCCCCCTCTACTTCCAGGACGCCCGGGGGCTCTCGGCTCTGCAGTCGGGGCTCTCCACCTTCCCCGAGGCGCTCGGCGTCATGATCGGGGCGCAGTTCGCCAGCCGCCTCATCTACCCCCGCATCGGCCCGCGCCGTCACATTACCGGCGGCCTGCTCGGCCTCGTGCTGTGCCTGCTGGCGCTGACCCAGATCACCGTAACCACGAACCTGTGGCTGATCCGGGGACTGATGTTCGTGCTCGGGTTCATGATGGCCCAGGTCATGGTTCCCAACCAGGCCGCCTCGTTCGCCATGATCACGCCGGAGTCGATGGGCCGGGCGTCGACCTTCTTCAACACGATGCGCCAGGTCGGCAGCGCGACCGGGGTGGCGGTCCTCTCCACCGTGTTGATCGGGGTGGGATCGACCCAGGCCAGCGGGGGCTCGACCGCGCCCGACATGACCGCGTACCACCTCGCCTTCTTCACGGCGGCGCTCTTCGCGCTGGTCGCCGCGGGTTTCTCTCTGACCATCCACGACAGCGACGCGGCCGAGACGATCGTGCGCCGCCGGCCCCGGCCGCGGCCCGCCCGGCCCGCACCCCGGGCGACATCCCCCATTCCGCAAGGGATCGACGCGTGAACGCGCCCCTCAACGTATGCGTCTTCTGCGGATCGAGCCCGGGTACGAACCCCGCGTTCGCTGCGGCGGCCCGACGGCTCGGCGCAGGGCTGGCCGGGCGAGGCATCGGGCTCGTCTACGGCGGCGCCTCGGTCGGCCTCATGGGGGCGGTGGCGGACGCGGCCCTCGCCGCAAGTGGGCGGGCGACGGGTGTGATCACCGAATCCCTGGCCGGGCACGAGATCGCCCACTCGTCGTTGAACGACCTGCACGTCGTCACGACGATGCACGAGCGCAAGGCGCTCATGTCGGAACTCTCGGACGCCTTCGTGATGTTGCCGGGTGGGTTCGGCACCTGCGAGGAGTTCATGGAGTCGGTCACCTGGGC
>JBEKVF010000155.1:0-6641 GCA_049514295.1 Acidimicrobiales bacterium | reverse complement strand
GGATCGGGCCCGATCAAGAAGTACACCGGGCCGACGTCCGTCCCTCCCAAGAGCCTGACATCAGGGTCCTGACGCATTCGGCATGACCGGTGGCGGAGGAATCCCTCCGCCACCGGCGCGCCGGACCGCTACGCCAAGGTCGGCTTCACCCTCGACGTCTCTACCCTCGCCACTCCCGGAGGGCAGGCCGAGGCCACCGTCGCCGGGCTGGTGCTCGGAGGCAAGGGGTGACGGACGAGACCGATCCGACAGCGGTGTGCTGTCATTAGATGAGGCGCTATCAAAAACGCTGTCATCGGAGTCCTGACAGAGGGCCTGCCCCGAAGACCGGCCTTGACCTGCATTTCTTTTGTGGCAGGGGGAGGATTTGAACCTCCGACCTTCGGGTCATGAACCCTTTCTGACGCGTCCAGAGCCTCCGGACCAGTCCCCTTGCGTCCTGCGGAGTTGCTTCTGGAGTTCCCGGAACGCTGGGTTTAAACCCCAACCTTCCGCTCCGGTCACTGCTTTCCATTCCGTCCCCGGTGCTGTTCACGGTGAACCTCCGAGCCCGTCGAGATCCCTACCAAGTCGATGAGACGGACGACCCCGTCGAACGGGGTAACCGGATCGTGATGGTCGATTGTGAGCACTCGCCAGGAGCTGGGCATGGTTCGGAGAATCAGTCGCTCGGGACGCCCCGGCTGACGACGAAGGCGACGACCTGGGTCTGGCGCCGAGGGTCGAAGCCGATCAGGCGCACATGATGGGTCGGGTTGGCCTGGATACACGCTTCGACCTCGCTCCATATCACCTGGGGGTCCCGCTCGCCGAAGAGTGGGAGTTTCCACATGTACCAGTACCGGGAAGTGGCCCGAATCGGTTCAACGTGCTCAATCATCGGCGTCAGGTCCTTGCCGACCAGGTATTCGATCTGCGTCTCCACGGCCGGCGTGTCGAAGCGAGGAAGGTACGAGAAGGTCCCCAGCCGCTTGGACGCCGCATCGCCGAGCCGTGACGGGTAATCGCGGATGTTCGTCTCCATGGCCCCTCGCTTTTGTGTCGTCACTTGGTCGTCTCGTCGAGCTTGTCGACGACGTCGAACTCGAATCGGATCTCCCGCCACGTCTCGAGGGCGGCCGCCAGCTCCGGGCTCGACTTGGCGGCGCGGGTGAGGATCTCCGCGCCTTCGCGCTCGACTTCCCGACCCTCGTTGCGAGCCTCCACACAGGCCTCGAGTGCGACCCGGTTGGCCGTCGCGCCGGCGGCGTTGCCCCACGGATGCCCGATCGTGCCCCCACCGAACTGGAAGACCGAGTCGTCACCGAAGATGGACACCAGCGCCGGCACGTGCCACACGTGAATACCGCCCGAGGCGACCGGGAACAGTCCCGGCATGTGACCGAAGTCCTGGTCGAAGAAGATCCCCCGGGCCCGCTCCTCGGGGACGAAGCGCTCCCGCATGAGGTCGATCCAACCGAGCGTCGCCTGGCGATCCCCCTCGAGCTTGCCGACGACCGTCCCGGAGTGGAGGTGGTCGCCTCCCGAGAGCCGGAGGCACTTGACCAGCACCCGGAAATGGACACCGTGATACGGATTCCGGTCGATCACCGCGTGCATCGCCCGGTGGACGTGCAGGAGCATCCCGTTACGTCGGCACCAGTTGGCGAGTGATGTGTGTGCCGTGAATCCGGCGGTCAAGAAGTCATGCATGATGATCGGCATGTCGAGCGCCTTGGCGAACTCGGCCCGCTCGTACATGTCCTCCACCGTCGGGGCAGTCACGTTGAGGTAATGGCCCTTGCGCTCGCCGGTTTCGTCCTGGGCCAGCTTCACGGCCTCGGCCACGTTCTCGAAGCGGTCACGCCAGCGCATGAACGGCTGAGAGTTGACGTTCTCGTCGTCCTTGGTGAAGTCGAGCCCGCCCCGCAGGCACTCATAGACGGCCCGGCCGTAGTTCTTCCCCGACAGGCCGAGTTTGGGCTTGATCGTGCACCCGAGTAGAGGCCGTCCGTACTTGTCCATCTTGTCGCGCTCGACAATGATGCCGTTGGGCGGTCCGCCACAGGTCATCACGTAGTGCAGCGGGAATCGCACATCCTCGAGTCGCAGCGCCCGGATCGCCTTGAACCCGAACACGTTGCCCACCAGCGACGTGAGCACATTGACGACGCTGCCCTCCTCGAAGAGATCGATCGGGTAGGCGACGAAGGCGTAGAAGCAGCTCGGGTCCTCGGGTACGTCCTCGACGCCATAGGCCCGGCCCTTGTAATGGTCGAGGTCGGTGAGGAGATCGGTCCATACGGTGGTCCACGTACCTGTCGAACTCTCCGCAGCGACCGCCGCCGCCGCCTCTTCGCGGGGTACGCCCTCCTGGGGTGTGATCTTGAAACAGGCCAGGAGATCGGTGTCCGCGGGTGTGTAAGCGGGGTCCCAGTAGGTCTGGCGATAGTCCTTCACGCCGGCGTCGTATGTGGCCATGCTCGTTTCTCCAGTCAGTCGAGAGCGATGATCGGCATGTCAGGCGACACGTCGCTTGCGTTCAATGAGGCGACGGATCATGGGGGTGAGGATGAGTTGCATCGCGAGGTCGAGCTTGCCTCCCGGGATGGCAATGGAGTTCGCCCTCGTCATGAAGCTGTCGTGGATCATTGACACGAGATAGGGGAAATCGATGCCATGCGGGTCGCGGAAGCGGATCACCACGAGCGATTCGTCGGCCGTGGGGATATAGCGCGCAACGAAAGGGTTGGAGGTGTCGACGATCGGCACTCGTTGAAAATTGATGTCCGTCGAGGTGAACTGCGGGCAGAGGTACCGGACGTAATCGGGCATGCGCCGCAAAATGGTGGCGGTCACGGCCTCCAGGGAGTGGCCGCGCGTCGAGCGGTCGCGTTCGATCTTCTGGATCCACTCGAGGTTGACGACTGGGACAACACCGATCTTGAGGTCCACATGCTCGGCGACGTCGACGGTGTCGGTGACCACGGCGCCGTGCAGGCCCTCGTAGAACAGGACATCGGAGCCCGGCTCGAACTCTTCCCACGCGCTGAACGTGCCCGGAGGGGAGCCGTATGTCTCGGCCTCGGCTTCGTCGTGCACGTAGTGACGGGTCCGGCCCGTCCCACGCTCACCGTACTCAGCGAACACGGCAGCGAGTTCGTCGAACAGGTTTGCCTCGGGGCCGAAGTGACTGAAATGGTGGTTGCCCGCCGACTCGGCGGCGGCCATCGTCGCCGCCATCTCGTCCCGGTCGTAGCGGTGGAAGGCGTCACCGTCTATGGAGGCGCCGCGGATACCTTCCCGACGGAAGATCTGCTCGAAGGTGTGCTTGACGGTCGTCGTCCCGGCACCCGACGAGCCGGTCACCGAGATGATGGGGTGGAGAGCGGACATGTTCGTCTACTCCCTGAACAGGCCGCGAGTGGCGAACAAGGGGGCACGCTCGGCGTCGTAGGACTCATCGAGGTAGCGACCGACCCGAGCCACCTTGTCGACCGAACCGAACACGAGCGGGGTGCGTTCATGGAGGTCGTCGGCCGACTTGGTCAGGATCCGGTCCCGCCCGTCAGTCGCCGCCCCGCCAGCCTCCTCGATCATCATGGCGATGGGATGTGCCTCATAGACCAGTCGAAGCGACCCCTGAGCGGTGCTTTGGGCGCCGATCGGCCGGGTACAGGTAGATGCCACCGCGGATCAGGATCCGCAGGGCCTCGATGACGAGCGCGCCATACCACCGCATGCTGAAGTCCAGGCCCCGCAAACCGTCGGCCCCGGCCTGCAGGTCCGCGACGTAGGAGCGGAACCCGGGTAGCCAGTGCCGGGCATTCGACGCGTTGACCGCGTATTCGGGAGTCCCGGTGGGAATCCGGATGCCCCGCGTCGACCGGACGAACACCCCGTCGTCGAGTGACAGGACGTAGAGGTCCGTGCCCGAGCCGGTTGTCAGCACGAGGATCGTCGCCGGGCCGTAGAGGATGAACCCGGCGGCGAGCTGCTCGACCCCGGGTCGCAGGAAGACGCGCTCGGGTGCCTCACCGGTGTTGGGTCGGATCGAGAAGATGAGTCCGACCGGACCGTTGATGGCCAGGTTCCCGGAGCCGTCGAGCGGGTCCACGGCGACGACCAGTGGAGCGCCGGGCACCAGCACGGCGGGGAGTTCCTCCTCCTCGGAGGCGATGGCGGCGACCGGGCCGGCCCGGAGTGACGCGAGGACGAGCCGGTGGGCGAACAGGTCCATCTTCTTCTGGGGGTCGCCACTCGCGTTGTTGCCCACCACGTCGTCGAGGCCGCCCACGAGCGGCGCAACCGCGAGTTCGCGACCGATACGCACGCCGGCGCCGGTGAGGGAGACGATGGCGGCCGCTATTGCCTGACGCTGATCGTCGCCGTCGGCCCAGGCGGCCAGCACATCGTGGAGCTGCTCGTCGCGTCCTGGGATCTCGGCCATTGGGTTCCTCTGGCTCAGTTCGTAGGCCCGCAGTTCCACCAGGACCTACGACAAATGGTGACGAGCTTCCGGGTCCCCCCGATAGGGCCTTTGGTCACGATGGGCGGGTCGGGGAGGCTCGCCGGCCTGAGGTCCCTGGCCACGGGGGGGCTTCAGGGGACCGGGGGGGGGGGGGGCGCTGACGCCCTCCGGTCCCGCGATGTGACGACTGCGAGAGAAGGTCGCCGAAGGCCTTGAAGACGTGCTCCTCCAGATCCGCCCTCGCGGCGCGCGAACGCTCGGCGCCGGCGTTCTCGAGCTCCTCGTAGTACTCCTCGTGCCAGTCACGTCCGATCATCTCGAGTGTCGGCATCTGACCTGTGCCGGTCGTGCCCTTCCTCGCCGCTCCTTCCCGGATGACGACGACGCCTCGTTGGCTCTGGGGCTACTCCGGCTCGAGGCCCCTCGCCACACGCTTCAACTGCTCGTCGATACAGGCCTGGCCCTCGACCTCGTCGACTACCGCGACCTCGAGGCGCCAGGTCGAGTTGGGCCTCGGCACACTCGCGTAGAGCTTGCCGTTGCGCCTCCGGAAGCTTCCTTTCGCCTGACGCCCCATCACGCTACCGCCGTCTTCGCGATGACACTGCGGAGGAAGTCGACCTCGCCGTCACCCGTTCGATACAGGCCGAAAGCTCCACGATGCGGGCATTGGCCACTGCGAGTTCCGTCCGGGCCAGTGCGAGGTCGTGTTCGGCCCGGCTGCTGCCGGCCAGCCCCTCGTGGAGCCGGCCGCTAGGGCATCAAGCCGGCCGATGGCGAGGAGATCGGCCACCGCGTACTCCTTGGTCCCGTCCTCCCTCTTCCGGGCGTTTGGGAGCCTCCCTTCGCGCTCATCGTGTCGCAAGGTGTCGACGGAGCAGCCGCAGACCGCAGCGGCATCCCTGCGGGTCAGGTACTTGACTCGGACATCTCGGGCTCTCGCTTGCCGGGGCACCCTCGGCCCCATCCCGACGACCAGTCCGTGCTCTCAGAGTCCGTGCAGTCGCGGCGAGCGCGGCCAATCCGGCGGTCCTCTCTTCCGAGCTTCAGCCTGTGACGTGCACACCCCGGGCACAGGTCGGACGCTCCGGGATCGATGTCACCGCGGGGTGTACAGGGATGTGCAGCGCAGGGCGCTGCACAGGGGGTCGTCCGAGATACTCGGGGGACGTGGTAGCCCGGCGGATTCCGAGTGATCCCACCAGCACCGGGTCGTTTAGCCAGCTGGCGTTGCGGGTGGAAATCCTAGGTCGTGCCTTACTAATGCAACCGCCGTACTCAAGGAGCTTCGCACCCCGTATCTGCATCTGCAGCTCGACTTGCGCCGTGCCCCTCCACCCTCGATACCGCCTCGGAACTACGTTCATGTCGTGGTGGTGGTCGGGACTGTGGTCGTCGTGGTGGGAACCGTGGTCGTCGTGGTGGGAACCGTGGTCGTCGTGACCGGGCTGGTTGTCGTCGTGCTGGGCACAGTTGTCGTGGTAGTCGTTCGAGGAACTGTCGTCGTCGTCGGCGGTCGTGTCGTTGTCGTGCGAACGGCCGTCGTGGTTGTGCTTCGCGGACGTGTCGTGGTTGTGCTTCGCGGACGTGTCGTGGTCGTCGTCGGCGGTCGTGTTGGTGTCGTGGTAATCAGGGTCGTGGTGAGCGGTGACGGGGCGCTTGCTGGTGACGTAGCCACCGGCGAGCGGCTCAGCGTGGCCAGCAGCGCGCTACCGGGCAACGATCGGATCGGCGTCCGCGATGACGCACTACTACGGCGTAACGGGGGCCGGGTCGTGGTGGTCGTAACAACTCCCTTCGCCGTGGTCGTCGTGGTACTACTCGTCATCGTGGTGGGCACTGTCGTCCTGACGTTCACTCGCTGGACAAAAAGCGTCGGCGGCGCCGAGTCGGACGCAGCGAAACCCCACACCACGCCAGTAACCGCAAGCACCGCGACTACGAGTGCCACGCCGGGCTGCCAGACCCCATCTCGGTAGTGAGGACTGACTCTCATACGTCTATCGGCCTGTGCGTCGCCCCTACCTCCGTCGCTTGCTTGTCGTCCGTCACTATCGAACCCTCGTCAAATCCAATCGGCAACCTCACAGTCTCATCTTGATCGATCCCAAGATTTGGTGCATCGAGGTCGTGACGCCGCTGCCCGTCGCTATCCACTCTGCTTATCGCATAATCGGATAGTGGGTATCTA
>JBEKVF010000154.1:0-7024 GCA_049514295.1 Acidimicrobiales bacterium | reverse complement strand
TGCTCGAATTCTCCGTCGACAACGGCGAGCTCACGGTGACCCTGCCCGAGCAGCTGCCCCTGAAGGCCGTGACCGCGCTGGACCTCGGTACCGAGGTGAGGGCGCGACCGGGGCGGGCCAGGTAGGTCGACCATCCACCTTTGGGACCTTCGGCGGGACCATTGGCCCTGTTACACCCGGTCTTCCGGTCGCAACATCGAAGTCATGAGCGTGCTCGTCACCAGCACATCCCCTCCGGGGGGTCGCCCGTCCGCGGCTGCGTCCGGGGCATCCGCCGTCGAGGTGCGGGGCCTGACCAAGTCCTTCGGCGACCTGACCGCGGTGAAGGGCGTCAGCTTCGACGTCGCCCAGGGCGAGATCTTCGCCTTCCTGGGGCCCAACGGAGCGGGGAAGTCGACCACCATCAAGATGCTCTGCACCCTGGCCCGGCCGACCGCCGGCTCGGCCAGGGTGGCCGGCTTCGACGTCGTCGAGGACGCCAAGCGGGTGCGCCGGCACATCGGCCTCGTCTTCCAGGAGCAGACCCTCGACGATCAGTTAACCGCCGAGGAGAACCTGCGCTTCCATGCCGTCCTCTACGGCGTGCCCTCCGACCAGGTCGACGCGCGCATCACGCGGGTGTTCGAGCTGGTCGCACTCTCCGATCGGCGCAAGGATCTCGTCTCCACCTACTCCGGTGGCATGGCGCGCCGCCTCGAGATCGCCCGGGGGATGCTGCACACCCCACGCGTCCTCTTCCTCGACGAGCCGACCGTCGGCCTCGATCCCCAGACACGGGCCCTCATCTGGGAGGACATCCACCGCCTGCGTCGCGAAGAGGGGCGGAGAATGCCGAGCGCATCGCCATCATCGACTACGGCGAGATCATCGCTCTGGACACGCCCGACGCCCTCAAGGCCGCCGTGGGCAGCGACACCATCGCGCTGGAGACGGCCGACGACGACGCCGCGCTCGCCGGCCTGCGCGCTGCCGGCTACAAGGTCGAGCGAACCGAGGGCGGGCTGACCGCCTACGTCGAGGACGAGGAGGCGGCGGTCGGCCCGGTCGTGGCGGCCGTCGGTGTCCCCGTCCGGATGGTGCGAGCGCACCGGCCAACGCTCGACGATGTCTTCCTGCACTACACGGGCCGCGAGATCCGCGAGCAGCACTCCGAGGGTGCGATGCCCATGTTCGCCCGGGCGCACGGCGCCAGCAGGCGGTGAAGAGGGTGGCAGCGGAATGACAGCGATCACGGCGCCAAGTACGGTCCCGGCCCCGCCGATGGAGCTGCACACCGGAGCCACGGGCGAGCTGCGCGTCATCGGCATGGTCTGGGAGCGCGAGCTCATCCGCTACGTGCGCACCCGGACCAGGATCCTGAGTGGCCTGATTCAGCCGGTGCTGTTCCTGTTCGTCCTCGGGTACGGCATGAGCGGCCTCGTCGGTACGGTCGGCGGGTTCAACTTCCACCAATTCGTGTACCCCGGTGTCGTCGCCATGAGCGTGGTCATGACCGCAATGTTCTCTGCGCTGTCTATCGTGTGGGACCGCGAGTTTGGCTTCCTGCGCGAGATGCTCATCGCTCCGGTGGACCGCTCGACGCTCGTGCTGGGCAAGACGTTCGGCGGTGCCAGCGTGGCGGCCGTGCAGGGGACGATCATGCTGGTGCTCGCGCCGCTGGTGGGCATCCATCTCACCCCGTTGCTGGTGGTGCAGATGATCTGCCTCGAACTGCTCATGGCGGTTGCCATGACGACATTCGGTGTGTTCGTGGCCAGCCGGATCTCGAAGATGGAGTCGTTCCAGGTAGTCATGCAGATGCTGCTCATGCCCATGCTCTTCTTGTCGGGCGCGCTCTTCCCGCTCAACGGACTGCCCAGCTGGCTCGCCTTCATCACCCGGCTCAACCCGCTGACCTACGCCATCGCCCCGTTCCGTCAGGTCATCTTCGACCAACAGCACATGTCGGCGATTGCCCGGGCGCGCTTCTCGACCAACGTCACCTGGTTCGGCTGGCCGCTGCCCATGTGGCTCGAGCTGCTGATCGTGGTGGTCTTCGCTGTCGTCTTCTTCGTGCTGGCAGTGCGGGGCCTGTCTCGGACCGAATAGGCCGAACAGGAGGTCAGGCACGTCGCCGTGCTGAAGAGGCGGGACCATCGGCCCTATTGGCCGCCCCACGCCGACTGCATGATCGACATATGGATGACGGCCGTCGGCACTGCAGTTCGCCTTCAACAGATCCGGCGCGATCCCGGACTGGGAAGGGTCGTTTCGTTGTCGGAGGGGGGAACCCAACCCCAGGCGGCCGTTCGTCCATGTTCGCAAGCAGCCACCCCGAGTGCCATTCGGACATCCCCTCGGGGCGTCTGACAACACCGGGTGGCCGCCACTAGCGGCCGCGATCGACCGTGGAGATCTCCGGCAAAAGCTGCATCGTCACCGGCGCGTCGTCGGGTATCGGCGCCGCCACGGCCCAGCTCCTGCACGCGCTCGGGGCCAAGGTCACGCTGGCCGCACGGCGCACTGGCCGGATAGAGGCCCTGGCCGCCGAGCTGCCCGGCTCGCGCGCGGTGACGACCGACGTCACGGATCCCGCGCACCTCCGGCGCCTCGTCTCCGAGGTGATTTCCACCTTCGGCGCGATCGATGTGCTGGTCAACAACGCCGGCCAGGGTCTCCACGTCCCGATCCTCGAGCTCGACCCCGTCGACCTGCGCGCCGTCTTCGAGCTCAACGTGGTGGCGCCGCTCGTCGCCACCCAGTGCGTCCTGCCGGCCATGGTCGCCGGCGGCGGCGGCGGCGGCGGCGGTGCGATCGTGAACGTGAGCTCGGCGACCACCCTGCGCGTCTTTCCCGGCCTGGGCGGCTACGCCGCCACCAAGGCGGCTCTGAACATGCTCTCGGAGGTGAGTCGCCTGGAGTTGGCGGACAAGGGTGTCAGCGTCTCGGTGGTGTACCCGGCGGTCACCGACACCGAGTTCCACCAGAGCCTGCGCGCCGGCCACATGGTGTCCGGGCCATGGTCGGTTCAGAAGGATCCGCCCGAGCTGGTGGCGCGGGCGATCGAATTCGCGATCACGAGTGGCGAGGCGCACGTGCTGGTGCGTGACCCGCCCACGCCGATCGTGCCGGGGGAGGGGGAGGACCGGCGGGTGCCGCCGCCCCGCCCGGCTCAGTGGCCGGGGACCGAGGCCGGGGCACCGATGTGATCCTGGTCACCGCAGCCAGAGGACGGACCGGGCGCAGCGTCGTGCCGGCCCTCAGCGGGACCGGCGAGCCTGTGCGTGCCTTCGACATCGTGCCCGCCGCGACCGAGCTGGCCGGGGACGCCGGGGTCGAGGGGGTGATCGGTGACATGCGCGATGCGTCCCAGGTGCGGCGCGCTATGGACGGGGTGCGCGTGGTGGTGCACATCGGCCCGCCACTACATCCCGACGAGAGCGCCATGGGCCACGTCGTCGTATCTGAAGCCCGCCGGTCCGGCGTGGAACACTTCGTCCAGTTCTCGGTGACGCACCCCCAGCTCGAGCCGTTGCTCAACCACCAGGCGAAGTTGGCCGTGGAGCGCCACCTGCTGCTGTCCCGGATGCCCTTTACCATCCTCCAGCCCATGCACTACATGCAGAACGTCGACGTCGAGAAGGCGGTTTCCTCGGGGGTGCTACGCCAGCCGTACTCGGTCGACGCGCGACTGGCCCACGTAGACCTCGACAACGTGGCGATGATCGCCGCACAGGTGGTGGCGAAGGGGGAGGCCCACTACTACGCCACCTACGAGCTCTGTGGCAGCGACTACTGCTCGGCCAGTGAGCTCGCCGAGGTGATCACCTCCGTGTCGGGCCGGACCGTGACAGCCGAGGCGGTCGACCAGGAAGGGGATCCGATCGTGACCCTGGGGTCGTCGGAGGAGGATGACTACCGCGCCGACGCCCTGCGCCGCCTCTTCGGCCACTACGGCCGCTACGGGATCACCGGGAATCCCAACGTGCTCACCTGGCTGCTGGGGCAGCGGCCGACCACCTTCAGCGAGTACGTTCGGCGCTGCTTGGCGAACCGGGGGAGGACGAATGATTCTTGATCTGTTCCTGATCGGGTTGGTGATCACCCTCGAGCCGATCCCGCTGACGGCGATGATCCTGCTGCTGGCGGCCGAGCGGGGGATCCTCAAGGGCCTGGGGTTCACACTCGGATGGCTGTTGACCCTGGTGGCGATCGTCGCCCTCACGGTGCTCGTCACCGGCGGCAAGCCGCTGATTCCCCAGAGCGCGCCGTCGACGGGCGCGTTGGCGGCGAAGCTGGCGATCGGCGTTGCGCTCATCTTCATCGCCTACCGGCGCCGGCGCCGGCCGGCATCGACCGAACCCAAGAAGCAGCCCAGGTGGATGTCCGGCATCGACCGCATCAACCCGGTGGCGGCCGCGGGGCTTGGCTTCCTGCTCCAACCGTGGGTCCTCGTCGCCGCGGGCGTGGCCACCATTACCCAGGCCAAGCTCTCGTCCGGCCTGGAGTACTTCGCCGTCTTCGCCTTCTGCCTCTGGTGCACGGCCAGCTACTTCGCCCTGGAGATCTACGCCGCACTCCGCCCCCAAGTGGTCAGGACCAAGCTCAACTCGCTGCTCGAGTGGATCAACACGCACACCGACCAGGCGATCGTGTTCCTGTCGCTCGGGCTCGGGCTGTACCTCATGGCGAAGAGCATCTACGGCCTGGTGAGCGGGGGCTAGGCACCGCAGCGCCAAGCTGAAATTCCGGGTTCGGGCGTCTCGTGACCTTCGGCCCTACTCGGGTCCGGTCTGCGGGGACAACGCTGTGACGTCAATCGTTTTCCAAGGGGGTACTGCGATGTTCGCCTACACGTGGCCACTGTTAAGCCTGTTCTGGACGTTCTTGATGTTCGCCGGGGTCTTTCTGCTCCTCTTCTTCATCATCTGGTGCTTCGTCGACAACTTCCGCCGGCGCGACCACCATGGGTTGGCCAAGGCGGGATGGACGATCCTCATCCTGCTCATCCCGTTCATCGGCGCGTTGATCTACATCATCGCCCGGCCTGCCGACGCGCAGCTGACGAGCTGAACCGAGCGTTCGGGCAGGCGGCGCCACGGATGGCGTTGCCTGCCCTGCGTTCGCTAGTTCTTCCCGAGCATCAGGCGGCCCTCGTCGCCGAGCACGACACCCTCGATCCCGAAGCGTTCGGCGAGCAGCGCCGGCACGTCCCGGAGCGGGACCTCGGTCAGGGTTGACTCCCCGCCGACCGGGCGTTCGATGAGCACGGCCTGCTCGTTGACGAAGAGCGTCGAGCAGCGCTCGGGGCTGCGGAACCCCGCCATGATGCCGTTCACGAACTGGGACTCGGGATGGGTGGCCGTGAACCAGTTGTTCACCACGATGTCGATCTGCGGAGCTGGCTCGGGGATGAACCCGTACAGGTCGCTCCAGCCCCCGTCCTGGAACACCTGGAGGACGAGCTCAGGGCCGTCCTCCACCAGGCGGTAGCGCCAACCCGACTGGTCGGCCTCGGTCTCCACCTCGAAAGGGACCGGGTCGAGCAGACCGCCGCCTCCGAACCCGACGTCGGCCAGCCAGGTAGTGCCGTCCCGGTCCGTCACCCGCAGCAGGAGGTGGTCCAGGGGTCGGGGCGAGCCCTCCGGTCCGAGACGGACCCGGGCCAGCATGGGGCTGACCTCCCTGCCGCCGAGCGACTCGAGCGCCGACGCCAGGAGGGAGTTCTGCTCGAAGCAGTAGCCGCCTCTGCCCCGCCTCACCATCTTGTCCTCGAGGTCCCCGAGGTCCAGAGAGACGGGCGTGCCCGAGAACGGGTCGAAGTTCTCGAAGGCGATGGTCGTTGCATGGGCGCGGTGGATCTGCGCCAGTCCCGGGTCGGCCCGGCCGGCCAGCCCGATGCGCTCCAGGTAGGCCTCGAGTGAGGCGAGCGGGGGCACCGCAGGAGAGGCTAATCCCGTACCGGCGGCCGGTGCGGAGGGCGAACGATCGTTGGATGGCGAGCGGTGGGAACCCATATTTTCGCTCCGGTGGAGGCATCGCTATCGTTACGCCCTTCCCGGGGAACGTGCAGGAGTTGGAGATGCAGAACCACCACCCGATCATCACCCAACGTCCGGACCGGTCGTGGGTGGTCGAGTGTGCCCAGTGCCGCAACGACGTCACGTCCGCGGTGCCGATCGGGATCGGGATGCCGCTGCAGGACCGGGAGACGGCCGAGCGGCTGCGGGACAACCACGCTACGCGACCCGTGCGGGCCGCGGCCTCGTAAGGCCGACCCGCATGCAGCCGTGACGCCCGCACCGGATGCCCCGGAGCCGGCGGGGGCAGCGAAGGGTGACGTCGGCGTCATCACCAAGACGAGTCCCCGCTCGGTGGGCGAAACCGTGGCCCGGCTCTTGGAGCTGCTCGCGTCGAAGGGCGTGAAGGTCTTCGTCGTGATCGATCAGCGTGCAGAGGCGTTGGCTGTGGGTCTCGACCTACGCGAGACGACGCTCGTCGTCTTCGGGAACCCGGCGGCGGGGACCGGAGTCATGGAGGCCGCGCCGCTGGCCGCTCTCGACCTCCCCCTGAAGGCCCTCGTGTGGTCCGGCAGTAACGGGGTCACGCAGGTGAGCTACACCGACCCGTCGGTCCTGGCGGCGCGCTACGGCCTCGACGCCGACCTGGTGGCGGGGCTCGAGGTCATCCACGGGCTGACCGACGTGCTCGTCGCGGGGTAGGGACCCGGCCTCAGTCGAAGAGGCGAAGCGGGGTGGCGTACTCCATCTCGAAGTAGCCGACGGCTCCCAAAGTGCGCAGCGCTGCGGCCGCAGGCTCGATGTCAACCCCGGGCAGGCCCGGGAACAGCGGGTCGTGGTGGCAGAAGGCCACCCGCTCCGGGTGGAGCGACTGCACCTGTTCGAGCATGTACTGCGCCGAGGAACCCTGGAACGGCTCACCGTCGACGTTGGGCCGTCCCCCGAGTGAGAGCAGCGCCACGTCGGGGCGTAACCCGTCGAAGATGCCGCGCCAGTAGCCGGCGCTGGCACTGACCAGCACCGAG